>JACQXR010000129.1 GCA_016208585.1 candidate division TA06 bacterium
CGTAGAATGGGACATCGAAAAAGAATGGCTCCGGATATACTCCGAGTATAAAAGGGTCATTACATTAATATCCGAAATAAAGTTCACCCTCAATATATAGGCATCGGGGGGTGTACGGTTTCATACCAAAGCCAACCTTTAGAGGCATCAATATCCTCTATAACCTCTTTAATCTCTTTATAAAGATTGTTATGGTGCACAATGAGATATTCCTCACCGTTTAAATGTGAATATTTTTGTGATATTCTCATATAATTCAAACCTCTCTATTTGATAACTCTAACCATTCTTTGGGAATTTTAGTTATTTTATCGTTACTTGTCGGTACATGTATTGTTTTATTGATAGGCCTCGTTTTCAAGACCCCCTCATATAAGTCTTTAATTCTTTGATTTGCAATTTTGCAGTACTGTTCCTCTTTTTCAATCCCAACAGCATTCCTATTATTTTTTAATGCGGCAATAACTGTTGAACCTACCCCGGAAAATGGATCTAATACCCAACTATGTTCATTTGACAAAGCGAGTACACATCTTTCTACAAGCTCAATTGGGAACTGACAAGGATGAGTTGTTTTTTCAGGATGGTTTGACTTTACATTAGGTATATTCCATAATCCGTCAACCCAATCCTTTTTAACAATTTTCCAAATATCGCTAGGATTTTTACCGAGTGGATTGCCAGAGGGTTGCCCTTTTTTGGGGCCTTTAAAATGCAGCTTTCCGGGATATTTTGCAGGGACACGTACATTATCAAGATTAAAAATATAATTATCAGTTTTGCTAAACCATAAAATAGTTTCATAACGTCCACTAAACCTATTTGATGCATGCAAGCCATGACCAAAATACCATATAATTCTATTGCGTAGTTTTAAACCATGCTTTTTAAATATTTGGTAATAATATATATCTAATGGGTAAACTTCACCTTTGCATACATAATTACCTACTTGCCAACAAATACTCCCTTTACTTGAGAGTGTTCTCACTAATTCGTTTATTATTTCTTCTTGGGTTTCTAAGTATTTTTCAATACTTGTTTTTGTTTCATAAGATTTCCCAATATTATAAGGTGGTGAAGTAATTATCAAATCAAATTTATTATCCTCAATATTTTGTAATGTTACTAAACTGTCGCCCTTTTTAATTTGATACTCAATTTCGGGGCTAACATATTCAATCAAAGGTTCTTTCACTTGTTTGTTGCGCATTTTCACACTAAATCCTTTTTAACTTATAATTTATCAGTGTTTTGTTAGGCATCAACCCCGCAGCACTTTTTGTACTTCTTCCCGCTGCCGCAGGGACAGGGATCGTTGCGCCCCACCTTGGGCCCTTTGCGTACCACCGGCTTCATCTTGAGCCTCTCATTTTCGGATGGCCCCACCGGGCTTCTGGTTTCAGAATTACTCTGCGCCGGAGAAACCTGCCTGGACGAAGGCGCCGCCAGATCCGGTTTAAAGGCCTGCATGGCCACGGACTTCATCTGGGGCGCGTTCATTCCCACTGGATGGGCCTTGAACAACAGTTCTATGGTCTGGCGGTCGATGTCCTGGGAAAGCTCCATAAACATGGAATAGCATTCCCGCTTGTATTCAATCAGAGGGTCCTTCTGGCCGTAGGCCCTTAAGTTTATTCCCTCTTTGAGGGCGTCTAAATTGTTGAGATGCTCCCGCCATTTCTCGTCAATCACCTGCAGCCTCACCAGCCGCTCCAACTGCCGCATCAGCGGCGTTCCCAAAAGCTGTTCCTTGGCCCGGTACTGGCTTTGAACCATGTGCAGCAGATTTTCATGGAGCCGGTCAACACTCATCTTATTTTTTTCGGGCTCGGGGACGGAGACCTCCAGCAAAAAATGCCGCCGGAAATAATCGTTCAAGCCCGGCCAGTCCCAGTTCTCGGGATATTCCTTTTTGTCTACATGCTCCTCCAGCCCGTATTCCACCACCCGCTCCATCAGCTCGGACATCTCGGCGCTGAGGTCGGTCTCCACCAAAGCCTGGTGGCGCATCTGGTAGATGGCCTCGCGCTGTTTGTTCATCACGTCGTCGTATTCCAGCAGGTGCTTGCGGATGTCGAAGTTGTAGCCCTCCACCCTTTTCTGAGCGCTGCCGATCTGCCGGGTCAAAAGCGGATGGGTCAGCGCCTCGCCCTCCTCGGCCCCCATCTTGGCCATCACCCCGGCGATCTTGTCGGAGCCGAACAGCCGCATCAGGTCGTCTTCCAGCGACAGGTAGAACCGGGAGGAGCCGGGATCGCCCTGGCGCCCGGACCTTCCCCGCAACTGGCGGTCGATGCGCCGGGCCTCGTGGCGCTCGGTGCCGATGATATGCAAACCGCAGGGCACATCCTGTTTGCACTTCAGTTCTTCCAGGTGCGGGCACTGGTCGGGATGCTGGTCGCTTTGCACCAGGCGGCAGTGGGCGCTCTTGACCACTTCCTGGCCCAGCTTGATGTCGGTGCCGCGCCCGGCCATGTTGGTGGCTATCACCACGTTGCCCGGCTGCCCGGCCAGCGAGATGATCTCGGCCTCCTTCTGGTGATACTTGGCGTTCAGCACCGAGTGCTGGATGCCCTGGCGGGCCAACATCCGGGATAAAGTTTCGGAGACCTCCACCGAGACCGTGCCCACCAGCACCGGCCTTTTGGCCTGGTGCATCTGCTCGATCTCCTCGATCACCGCGTTGTACTTCTCCCGGCGGGTGCGGTAGATCACGTCGTCGTAGTCGCGGCGGCGGGCCGGGCGGTTGGTGGGGATCACTATCACCTCCAGCTTGTAGATCTGGTAGAACTCCCCGGCCTCGGTCTCGGCGGTGCCGGTCATGCCGGCCAGCTTCTGGTACAGCCTAAAATAGTTCTGGATGGTGATGGTGGCCAGGGTCTGGGTCTCCCGCTCGATGGCCACGCCCTCCTTGGCCTCTAGGGCCTGGTGCAGCCCGTCGGAGAAACGGCGGCCCGGCATCAGCCGGCCGGTGAACTCGTCCACGATCAGCACCTTGCCTTCGGAGACCACGTATTCCACGTCCTTGTCGAACAGGGAATAGGCCCGCAGCAGCTGGGCGATGTTCTGGTTCTTCTCGGAACGCTCCGAGAAAAGCCGGTCTAATTTTTGTTTGGCCTCGGCCTTCTGCTCGGGGTTCAAGGATTCATCCGAGTCTATCCGGTGGATCTCGGTGGTCAGGTCGGGAATGATGAAAATATCCGGGTCTTTTGGGGAAATGGCCTGGCGCCCCTTCTCGGTCAGGTCCACCACGTGGGATTTTTCGTCGATGGCGAAGAACAGCTCCTCGTCGATCTCCGACATCTTCTTGTCGCGCATGTAGTCCGTTTCCACCTGTTGCATCGTCTGCTTGTGGGCCCCATCCTGTAGCAGCTTGGAAAGCTTCTTATGCTTGGGCGCGCCCCGGTTGGCCTGCAGCAGCTTGATCCCGGCCTGGTAATCCTGCCCGTC
This sequence comes from candidate division TA06 bacterium, assembly GCA_016208585.1. Classification (NCBI taxonomy): domain Bacteria; species candidate division TA06 bacterium. The sequence goes on from JACQXR010000129.1 coordinate 3,454, forward strand.
AGTCAGAAGCTTTTCGGCCTCGGCCACGATCCGGTTGACCAGGTGGGATTGACTCTCCACCAATTTCTCCACCGGGCGCTTCATCTCGTCGTAGCGGTGGGTGGAATGCTCCACCGGCCCGGAGATGATCAGCGGGGTACGGGCCTCGTCGATCAGAATCGAGTCCACCTCGTCGATGATGGCGTAACAGTGCCGGCGCTGGACGCACTGTTCCGGGCTTAAAGCCATGTTGTCCCGCAGGTAGTCGAAGCCGAACTCGTTGTTGGTGCCGTAAACTATGTCGCAATGATAGGCGTCCCGCCGTTCCGGGGTGCCCGGCTCGGTGTCATCCAGACAGCCAACGGTAAGGCCCAGGAAGCGATAGATCTGCCCCATCCACTGGCTGTCGCGGCGGGCCAGGTAATTGTTGACGGTGACTAAGTGCACGCCGTCTCCGGTCAGGGCGTTCAGGTAGACCGGCATGGTGGCCACCAGGGTCTTGCCTTCGCCGGTGGCCATCTCGGCGATCTTGCCCTGGTGCAGGGCGATCCCGCCCAGTATCTGGACATCGAAGGGAACCATCTCCCAGCCCAGCTCCAGCCCGCAGACCTCCCACTTCTTTCCCACGTGCCTGCGACAGGCTTCTTTGACCACGGCAAAAGCCTGCGGCAGCAGCTCTTCCAGGGTATCCTTGTCGTCCTGCCCCTCTTTCCGGGCGTCCTCTATGATCTTTTTGAATTCAGCGGTCTTGGCCTGCAAGTCTGCATCGGAGATATCCAGTAATTCCTTGGCCTCAAGGTTGACCTGTTCCACTATGGGCCAGAGTTTTTTTGCCTCGCGGGTGTTCTTATCGCCAAATATGGTATGGAGTATCTTGTTGATCATTTAAGCCTTTGAATTTATTGCAATATAACAGTTTAATTTATCATAAAAAAAGGAATAATTCAAGAGAAAAAGGAAAAATAAAAGGCCAAAACGTTAAGTTTTGACCTTTTATACAATTAGGTGTAAGACTATCTAAGGGCCACCATCTTCTTTGTGCTGTTAAACTCGCCCGAGGACAGCCTGTAGAAGTAAATGCCTGCCGTTACCTGTCTGCCCGTCTCGTCTTTGTTGTCCCATTTAACGCTATACGGGCCGGGGTTTTGGCTTTTGTTGACCAAGGTTTTGACCGCCTGACCCAGGGTGTTGTAAACCTTCAAACTTACCTGCCCCGGTTTTGCCAATTGATAATTGATCATTGTTGATTGTTGGCAGGGATTGGGGGAGTTCTGCATAAGCGCGTAGCTATAGGTGGCAGTTACAGGCTTTGATTCCGTAGTTTGTGTTCCCCCGCCTTTGCTCTCGTCGCAGTCCTTTTCGTATTCCTCGATTAACAATACGGCGCAAACGGCATACTCGCCTTTTTGCTTGTCTATGGTTATGTCAATCTGGCCGTCGCTGTAAAGATTTGGCACCAACCAGCGTTTGAACTCGGCCTTTTCTTTGGGCTTTAAATTGGCCACATCGAACTGCCGTCCGTCAATTTTCATTTTTTGCTGAATACGGTCTTTTGATTCGTGGTAATAAACGGCTTTTAGCATGTAGTATCTGGCCGGATCAAGGCCGGTGAACGAGTATTTTAGCTGGGTGGGGTGGTAATCAACCGTCAAGTCGGGCGTTTGCCCGTAGTTGAAGGTGCCCTCCTTTTGAATGGTGTAAACCATAGCCTCTTCGGTGCCAAGATCTGCGTAGAAA
>JACQXR010000130.1 GCA_016208585.1 candidate division TA06 bacterium
GGGTATTCAATAGTATGGCTGCGGTGGAAGATACTCTGGTTGATTCCCTGGTTACTTTGGAAAACGATCACAAAAGCGTCAAAGGTTTAATCGGCTTTGATTGGATTATTGATAATATATCGAATGCATTTTAGTATAACCGCCATCGACAATCATGGGACCGTTAGCGCCGGCCCGGTTGCCCGGTTCACCACCCGCGAAAGCCCTTGGTTCCTGCGGGCGCCCATGCCCCTGGCCCGGCGCGGCTTTACCACCGTCAGGGCCGACAACAAAATCTACGTCATCGGCGGGCTGGATGAAAACAATCTGGCCACCAGTACCGTTCAGGAATATGATCCGGCCCTCAATTCCTGGAACAGCAAAGCCTCAATGCCCACCCCCTGTTACGAACTGGCGGCCGCTTATTTCAACAACCGCATCTATGCCATCGGGGGGGAAAAACTAGGCCGACTCCATCATCGGGACTACCGAAGAATTTCATCCGGCCAACAACAGCTGGGTCTTCAAAAGACCGATGACCAGACCAAGATGGAGCCTTACCGCTCAAACCGTTAACGGCTTGGTTTATGTCGTTGGGGGACTGTATAAGTCTCGTTCCAGATGTTATGTGGTTATGGAAATATATTGCCCTTTTACAGACTCTTGGGTTAAACCCCGAGGCGTTATCCGGCCCCCGTTCCCGCCGGTAGCCAGAACAAATGCCATGCCTGCCGTGGTCAATATTTATGAGAGTTTGAAGATGAATAATTTTGTTATTTCTGCGTATCCTGTCAAAATATAATCTCTGGGTCTGCCTTGGTGTCCGTTCGATGGAATTTATCCTGAGTTAATCGAAGGTCTCAGGGCATGCTTGGTGGCCTGAACTATTACGAATTTTAGCCTTGATGCTAAACGCACAAAACATTAAAACGGCATACGGAAACCTTCAGGTTTTGCACGGCATTTCGTTTGAGGTCGGAACCGGCGAGATCGTGGCTCTGCTGGGATCCAACGGGGCCGGCAAGACCACCTCTCTGGCCGCCGTCTCCGGCTTGATTCCTTTGGCCGCCGGCAGCATACTGTTTAACGGCCGGGACATTTCCCAGATCCCAGCCCAGGACCGGGTAAAGATGGGCCTGGTACAGGTGCCTGAGGGCCGAAGGATTTTCCCCGGGCTGACCGTGCAGGAAAATCTGGAGATGGGGGCTTACTCTGCCCAAAACTTAGGATTGAAAATTCAGGCCCGGGAACAGGTGTTCCAGCTTTTTCCCAAACTGGCGGAGCGGAAAAACCAGAACGGCGGCACGCTTTCCGGCGGTGAACAGCAGATGCTGGCTCTGGGGCGCGGCCTGATGGCCAGTCCCAAGCTGCTGCTGTTGGATGAGCCTAGCCTGGGGCTGGCTCCGATTGTGGTGGATAAAATATTTCAGACCATCCTGGAGATCCGCCGCCAGGGCATAGCGATGTTGCTGGTGGAACAGAACGCCCGCCGTTCGCTGGAGATCGCCGACAGGGGATATCTGCTCGAAACCGGGAATATCATACTGGCGGGCGGTGGCCCGGAGTTGTTGAATAACCCCAAGGTGCAGTCCAGCTATTTGGGGGCCTAGGACTCAGACAGTGGACAAAAAAGAGCGGCTGCCTTTTTAAGACGGCCGCTTTTTTAGTTGATAAAATATTTCCGTGCCCGGCCTGACCCCCGTCAAACTGGGTTTAACGAAGGGTTAAATTGTGTAGATTGGCCTTGACAGGATAACTATACTCTATTACCACGACCTTTAGGTCGTGGCGCCCTTGTAACGATATTTATTTGGCTTTAGCCACAATACTGTTCACTTTATATGAATTTTGTGGTATACTACCATTACTGTCCGGATATTAGTCAAACAACTGCAACTGGTTAGGGAAATGAGCCGGATTCAAATTGTAGTCAACCTGCGCCAAGGCCTGTAAAATGGGCGTTTTCTCGCCACACGTGACCGATAAAATTTGTAAAATTGTGTAGGGGTCTGTTTTCAAGCGAAGGCGCTTTCTGACGATGGCTACCAGGACATAGACTGTGATGGCGATCCATATCTAGGTGTGTATGGCATTGCTGCTGGTGCCATAGAATGCTTTGATCCGTAGATGCTGCTTGATCCATTTGAAGAACAGTTCGATTTGCCAGCGGCATTTGTAGATGGCAGCAATGGTCAAGGCCGGGATTTCAAAATTGTTGGTTAAGAACGTCAGCCGTTGACCGGTTTCACGTTCATAGTATTTGACCCGCCGCAGTTTGTCGGGATATCCCTGGGAAGAGTGATCGCTGTCCAACACGATGGTTTGATCACAGATCAGACCGGACTCCTGTTTGATCGGATGTGAGTATATCCGGTGGAACCTAAGGTTTGACTTGGCCCGGATGACAAAGTATGCATTTTCCCGGTGGATCCTATGGAGCCGCTCGAAATCAATGTATCCCCGGTCCATCACATAATAAGAACCGGGCTCTGGTATCAGCTCATCGAGGATGTTGACTTCGTGAACATCGGCAGCGGTGATGCGCACAAAGCTTGGGATATTGCCGTGCAGGTCCAGCAGGGGGTGGAGTTTGATGCCGGCCTTGGTTGTCCGAAACGATTACGCTTCGTTTGTCCTGTAGCCAACTGTTTATCAATGCGTTACACGACTCTTTTACGAAAACATCCGGACACTACTGATAATTCCCAATATCTATTTTCCAAAAGTCAGTGCATCCGCTTCAAAAAATAACCATGTACTTCAGAGACAACCGGCGCCAGGCCTTCCAGGCCTTTGCTTTCCTGGGATTCGGCCTGTATATGCTTATTTTGGTGGTAATGAGAGGAGGGGGGGGGTTCAGGGCCTATGCTTTTTTCTCGATAGTCCTGCCGCTTTTGGGATTGGTGCTGGGCGTGCTGATATTCACCCTGGGATTTGAACTGCTGCGGCAGAAGCGGCTGATGGAGAATATCCCCCGCTCCAAGGCCCGCTCGGCCGCCATGGGCCTATCCGAGGTCAAGGGAAAGGCTGCTCCCTATGTCTGGCTGAAAAGTCCGCTGACCACCACGGACTGCGTTTATTATAAGTTCCTGGTGGAAAAATACGTCCAGGGAGGCAAGAACAGCCATTGGAAGGTGGTCAACGAGGGTTGTTCCACCAATTTTTTCTACGTGGAGGACGAAACCGGCAAGATCCTGGTGGACCCGGTGGAGGCCGAACTGCATCTGTCTTCCGATTACAAGTACACCGGCACCGACATTATTTCCAGCGGACGGGCCCGCACTTACAGTCCCCCGTCCATTTTCGGAGGCCAGAAGATGCGCTATACCGAATGGTACATAGTTCCCAGCGATACGGTTTACGCCATCGGCACCGTCAAAAAATGGAAGAGCGCCTTTGAGGACCACAAGTTTAAAGTGGCGGAGAAACTCAAGGCCATCAAGGAGGACAAGGAGCGGCTCAAGAAGTTCGACCTGGACGGCGACGGCCAGATAGACTGCGACGAGTGGGAGATGGCCCGCCAGCAGGCTGAGCAGGACCTTTTAAAGGAACAGCTGGAAAAACCCCAGCAGGTGGAGGACGACGTAGTGATCACCCGGGACCCGTCCAACAATATCATGATCATCTCCGACCAGGACGAGCGCCAGGTAATAAAAAACAAAAAAATATGCGCTACGCTTTCTTTTGCCTCCGGAAGCGGGCTGATCCTCTGGATGGCCTACCTGCTCCTGAAAAAATTCGTTCAATGACCAAATGTCCGTTTCGGCCAAATCTAATGGCATTTGAAAACATAAACATTTTTTAAGGAGACCAAAATGACCGTAGTGATACTTCCGTTGATCGTCATCGGCCTCCTGTTGGCGGGCGTTATCGGTTACCTGATCAGCATCTACAACCAGCTGATCCAGGTGAAGGTCAACATCGACAAGGCCTGGGGCAACATCGAGGTGATGGAAAAACAGCGCTTTGACGAGATCCCCAAATTAGTCAAGATCTGCGAAGGCTACATGCAGTACGAGAAGGAGACCCTGGAAAAGGTGATCTCGGCCCGCACCAAATTCATGGACGCCAAGACCCCGGGGGCCATGGCCCAGGCCAGCTCGGACATGGCCGGGGCATTGAAAACCCTGTTCGCGGTGGCCGAGAACTATCCCCAGCTAAAGACCGACCAGAACTTCGTCCACCTCCAGGGCCGGGTGACCGCGCTGGAGAACCAGATCGCCGACCGCCGCGAGTTCTACAACGAGTCGGTGGCCATCTTCAATACCCGGATCCGTCAGTTCCCGGACATGATCGTGGCCAACATGATGGGCTATATGGAACGCGAGATGTACCAGGTGGCCGAGGCCGAGAAGAAATCCCCGGACATCAGTTTCAATATGCCAAAATAGCTTGACACCGGGCGTTCCCCTGATATATAATCAAACTCGGTCATGTAATAAGGTTTTGTGGAGCCTTTGCGAACATGAACTTTGCAACGGCTTCTGCTTCGGCGAAATCCGCCGAAGCCGCCCGCTTGCATTTGCAATTTCTGCGTAGGCGAGCCAAGAACCACAAAGACCGGGGTTTCCGGTTTGGGTGGTTCTTTTTTACATAACCACAAAGACAAAGGCACAAACCCTAGTTCCCATTAATAAAGCTGTTTCCTGTGCCTTGTGCCTTTTAATGGGTGGTGTCTTGGTGGCTATAGGAGTTCTTATGAAACATCAGTAGTGTCCGGTTATTACTCTAAGAATTGCAATTGGTTATGATATTGACCCACCGGTTCTTGTTTGGTAGCATCTTGAAACACCTGTAAAATGGGCCTTTTCTCAAATAGATTGACTTCTAAAATCTGTAAAAATGTGTGTAAATCGCCGGGGATCGCGAGCCGTTTCTTGACAATGGCAACCAGGAGATACATGGTGAGTGCGGTCCAGATTTGGGTCTTAACGGCGTTGGGCGAAGTGCCGTAGAAGGTTTTAATTTTAAGATGCTGTTTGATCCATTTAAAAAACAACTCCACCTTCCAGCGTGATTTGTATATGTCGGCGACAGTCTTGGCATCGATGCCAAAATGGTTGGTAAGCAAAACCACCCGTTTATTTTCTTCTTTGTTATAGAACCGCACCCGGCGGAGGTTTTCTGGATAATGTGACCGTGATTTTTTATTTGCGAGCACCACGATTTGATCAGCCTGCACTCCGGTTGTTTTATCGACAAGATTCGATTTGATTCTATTGATTCGGAGGTTCTTTTTGGCTTTGATGACAAAAAAAGCTGAAGACAAATGAATCTGGTACCATCGGGCAAAGTCGGTGTAGCCACGGTCCATTGAAGTAATGGAATCTGATTCCCATTCCAGTTCGTCCATCATTCGGCAATCATTCACGTTTCCGTTGGTCAAGCCGATGAAATGAGGGATTGCCCCTCGGAGGTTCAGCTGGGTGTGCATCTTGATGGCAGATTTAGTCCGTTTATAATGAGCCCACGGAAAGGTAGACAAACACAGGTCGATGGTTGTTGAATCCAACGCATAGACGGTCTGTTTCCAGTCTAAACCCAAGTCTTCGTCCTGATACAACCGGCGTGCGGTCTCTATCAAAAGATATCCGAAATCCTGATAGATTCTATAATCCCGTTGTTCATTGGCATCAGCCACTGTCGACCGTGAGATGATGCCTCTGAATCCAATGTGGTATAGTTTCTGACGATGTGAGTTTAAACTGGTTTCGATATCCCGCAGGCTCTGACGCTATGTTAACTGAGCAAAGGTTAGGCTCAGCAAATGATCCCAGCATGAAAAGCGAGATACTTTATAGTTGCCCTTATAACGGCCCACGCATTTGTTAAACTCGTATCGGGGCAAATGGTCAAGTAATTGCGCAAAGATTATTTTGCCGGCATTCATGATGTTCTGCCCTCATTGTTGTTTGAGGACCATTATAGAACATCTGAAATGCTTGTTCGAGTTCAAATCGAAAAAACTATTTCTGCGCCCCTATCCTTTGCTTTACATATAGTTGCAAATTATTTTAAAATCAATGACCGGACACTACTGATGAAACATACTAACACAGCCCTGCTGGTAATAGACTGCCAGAATTATTTTTTCAACCCGGCCTCGCCGACGTATCTCAAGGCTTCCAAGAAAGTACTGCCGCGGGTGAACCGGTTGATCGCTTTGGCCCAAGCCCACAAC
>JACQXR010000131.1 GCA_016208585.1 candidate division TA06 bacterium
ACCGGTCCTCCAGCGAGCTTCCCATTTATAGACCCACTCCCGTGATCTGTTAAGTTCCCGTGCTATTTCAGTTACTTTGACACCTTGCTCGATCAACTCTATACAGCTTTTACGAAGATCGATTTCTCCCTCTTTAGTAATTGTTAGGTCAGTGTCCTAAAATACCTGATGTACCCGTTTATCAACTTTTTACATTCAGTTATCATTTGTAAAGCAGAATCCAAGTCTTTATTATTGATATATTTCTGGTCAAAAGCCAAATATGCCTGCGTTTCCAGCTCATACAATGAACCACGTGCGATATGGAAAAATTGTATGGAATCTTTGGCGTGATTTCTGCCCGAGCCTTCAGCGATATTTGACGGCACTGATACTGAGCATCTCCTAATCTGGCTTGTCAGCCCATACAGTTCTTGAGCAGGAAATGATTTGGTCAGTGTATAGATAAAATTCGTCAGTTCCCGGGATTTTTTCCAAACGTTCAGTTCTGTATACGGTTTTACTTTTTCTGTCATACAATAACCCTAACAACTAGTAGCAACCATCAGCTATATTTCGAAGTTCCTTGAGGCCGATGTTCCCCAGCGCCGGTTTGCGCAACTGCCCCATGATCCAGTGTTTCCCGGCTTCCGGGGATTTAGAGGTCTTGATGCTTTTATATTTATCACGAAGGAATTGTATTTTTGAAGCGATCTCTTCCCGGGAGAACCGCTTGAAATCAAGATTCACCAGCACCGAGTCAAAATCCATCTTGGGATACTGGTAAACCACCGGCAGCATGGTTTTGATTATCTCACCATCCAGCTTGCTGCCGACCACGTATTTATAGAGGTCGTAGATGCGGTCATAAGTGAAGTCCGGGGATTTTTTATAATGCCCCTCGATGTTCTTCAAAAGATGCCCGAAAACACCGCCCACGGTTTTGGGGTTCTGCCCCAGCCCGGTTACTATCTTCTCGATCACCGGATACAGGTTGCGGACGAAGATGTAGGTATAGCAGTCCTCCGGCACTCCCCAATCTTTTAACTGCCGGTAGCGGTCCGCCACTTCGGTGGGCACTGATTTTCTGATCTCGTCGATTTGAGCATCCTCCAGCGGGATGGGTTTGGAATCGGTGTCGGGATACATCCGGTCGGCCCCGGGCAGCACCCGCTCGAACACCGTGGTACCGTCCTCGAATGTCTTCCTGGTTTCGTTGGGCACGCCGGTAAAGGCCATCCGGCAGCGCTCCTCAATGGTCTCCAGGGCGGTCTTGATGTCCTCCTCCGGCCCCCAGAAGATCATCTGGGCGTCATCGGGCGCCGCCTTAAGCAGGGTGCGGATCTGATCCCAGTCCTTGGCCGGGAACATCGGCTCCATTGCTTCGGAGCTGGTCATGTTGGGTTTCTCGATGCAGGCCACCACCTTCAGCCGGTCCGAGATCTCGTCGGCAAAGCATTTCTTAGGCTGGGTGAAATGCGACAGGATGCCTTCAAAGCCTTGCAGGTTCACCGCCAGCGCCTTGTGGCCGTTGTTTACCAGTTCCTTGAAACAACTGCTCTCCAGCTTTCCGGCAATTGATTTGAGGGGCTCGGATCTGATATTCCATTCCTTCTGCTGCTTCACCTTGTTCTTTAGCAGGTCGCGAATCTTGAGCAATGCCCACTGGCGGAAGCATTCGTTGTGGGTCAACAGCGGTATCCACTTGGTGTGGGAGACGCCTTTCAGCTCCACCCGGGTGCCGCCCCGGCAGGAGACATTGACGTCCTGGCGAGCCGCCCCGATCCCGGTGCGGACCTTGCCGGCGCTGCGGTTCAGGAAGCGGATGTAATCGCAGGCTTCCTTTACTTCGTCCGGGTTCTTCATGTCGGGATAGGTCACAGTCTCTATCAGCGGCATCCCCAGCCGGTCGGTGCGGTAGACCCGGACATGGCCGATGTCCGAGACCTCGCGGCAGGAGTCCTCCTCCAGCGACAGTTGGATCAGGCGGACCTTTTTGTGTTTTAGAGGGATCACTCCCTCCACCCCGATGATGGCGGTGCGCTGGAATCCGGTGGGGATGCTGCCATCCAGGTATTGCTTGCGGGCGATGTGGACCTCGCCCACTACTTTCAACCGGGAAAGCAGGGCTATCTCGATGGCGATCTCCAGCGCCTGGCGGTTCAGGGGGAAGGGCGGGGTGTCGTCCACATCGTAGGTGCAGGCGGTCCGGTTGCTGATGTGGTAGACGATGTTTTTGCGGGTCTTGAACTCCATCAGGGCGGTGCCGTCGTATTCCCCCAGTTCCGAGAGGGTGGGGCGCATGTGACGGATGATCTCGGCGTCGTAGTCCTCTGGCTTTTGGAACTGCCCGGCCGGGCAGCGGCAGAAAAGCTTTTGCTCCGTCAAAAGCTGCTGGTGCACCTCCAGCCCCGACATGAAGCCGATCCGGTCATAGTCGGCCTGAGCGGCTTCTTTTATCGGGACATAGCCGGCGGAGGCCAGGGTGGTCCGGTAATTATTTTGGGGATCGAACTTTGCGCTCACGAAAATGTAATCTTTTTAGCTGGGTGATGAATTTTAATTGTGCCTGATAAGGATAATACAAATATGACCGTCTGTCAACCGTAAAAAAGTTAAGGCAGGCTTTGGGGCAAATAAAAATGCGGACCGGCAAAATATACAAAATATATTTTGACCGCCCGCACCTGTAAATTCACGCTCCGCAGTTTCGATTACCTGATGCTTTTAAAATAATCGGCGGTGCGCTGTATCCCGTCGTGTAAATTGACCTGGGGCTGCCACCCCAGCGCCTCTTGGGCCTTCCGGTTGGCAATGGCGCTTTTATGCAGGTCTCCGGGCCGGGGCCCGGCCCGGTTGAACTTCGGCTCCGCTTTCAAAGACTTGGCTACTTCCCGCAAAACCTGCCCGGTGGTAACGCCCTTTCCCCAGCCGATGTTCACTGTCTGGTCATTTCCCCGCTCCAGGGCCAAAAGATTGGCCCGGACCGCATCCTCCACATAAACATAATCTCGTTCCATGCCGTCCGGCTCGCCTGAGTAGGCACACAGTACCGGAGTCGCCCCTTTCTGAAAGGCCTGGATGAAAATGGCCACCACTCCGGCCTCCCCCTGCGGGACCTGCCGGGGGCCGTAGATATTGCCATAACGCAGTATGGTTGAAACTAACCCGTGCTGGTAGCGGTAATAGGCCAGGTAGCGCTCGCAGGCATACTTAGCACAGGTATAGGGAGAGTGCGGATCGGCCCGGTATTCTTCTGGCGTGGGGACGACTGAGGCTTCCCCGTAAATGGTCCCGCCGGTGGAAGGAAAGATCACTTTTTTCACCCCGCACTTTACCGCCGATTCCAGGGTTTTAATCAGCCCCACTATATTGACCTCGGCGTCGCGGGTCGGATCCTTGACGGAAAACGGTACGCTGATCTGAGCCGCGTGATGGTTTATTATCTGCGGTTTAAAATCAGTGATGAACTCGTCCGCCCTGGGGCTGCGGATGTCGCAAAGCTCAAACTGCGCCCTGGGATTGATATTTTCCCGCTTGCCGCTGGAAAGATCATCCAGCACGGCCACCTGATGGCCGGCCGCCAGATAGGCGTCAACGATATGGGAGCCGATGAACCCGGCCCCTCCGGTCACTAATATTTTCAATTTATATGAAACTCGCTTTAATTCGTGGTTAGGTTTTTTCTATCTTGACCGCGATGCCCCTCAACTGGGGCGTCTTCAGGTGGTGGTTGGCCTTGGCCAAAGCCAGCAGGTTGCCGCCGAAGTGCGCCGGCATGAAGGCGGTTTTTTTTATAAGGTCGGGATTGGACCTGGTCGTGACCACCAGGCTTCCGGCGGCCGAGAGGATCTTCACCTTCCATCCGGCCCGGACCCCCAGTTCCTTGATATCATCGGGATGCAGTTCCACAAATCCTCCGGCAAATTCGCGGGCCAGATGATAGCTGTTGAAGGTCAACTGATCATCGCCGTAAAGATGGGGATAGGCCGTGCCCAGTTCCAGCAAATAACCCTGGGGGGCCGCTTTGGACAGATTAAAAGCCGTATCCCATCCGGCCGGGACCAGCGGCTTAAGCTCATCCTTGGGATCCAGTTTTCCGCCAATCACGGAGGCCATGGCCTTTAAGGATTCTTCCAGTGACATCACTTCAAAATCCGGTTTTACCGCCTGTTCAAATTTCTGCCTCCGGCCGTCCAGATTGCAGAATGAGCCTTCCTTTTCAAAGGACAAAGCCAGCGGGAAAACCGCCTCGGCATACTGGTGGCTCTCGGAGGCAAAGTGATCGAAGGCCACCACCAGCTCGGCCTGGGCCAGGGCCTGGGACACTCCCTCTTTTCCGCCCAGCGTCTTCAGGGGATCCTCGCCCACCAGCAACAGGGTTTTTATTTTTCCAGAGCCCAACGACTCCATCATCTCGGTATAGCTTTGCCCCTTGTCAGATGTCAGTATCCGGGCGCAGCCCCAGTCGTTGGCGGCGGCAGCCGTCTGAAGCACAGAAAGCTTTTCCGGCAGCAGCAGCGAAAGGCCGGCCAGGGCCGAACGGGCCGCGGCCGCGTCGTGGCCGGTAAACAGGCTGCGGCCGAATATCACCAGCGGCGCTTTGGCGGACGCGAGCATGGCCCCCAACTGTTCTAGCCCCGGCAGGACCAGGCCAGTGACGGATAACAGGTTCTCCCAGGACATTTTGGCCAGTGACTCTTTGACCTTGCGGAAAGCCGGATCCTTGGATTCCAGCTGGTATTTTTCAACCATTACCTTCAAGAGGGCCGGCAGCGCTCCGGCCTCATGGCCGGGAATGGTCTTCAGGAACAATTCCGCCGCATCGGTCAGCGCGCTTTTGCGGCTGTCCATCACCGCTAGCCGGGCGGGCTTGCCGGCGATGACGTGGCTCAGGTCGGCCGACTGATAGGGCCGGTCGGCCTCCGGCTTGCAGGCCGAGACCACCCGGGCCCCCAGCACGGGGTTCTCTTCCATCAGGCTTGCCCCCAGTACGATGATCAGGTCGGCTCCAGAAATGTCGGCGGCAACGGCGGTTTTGGGGAATTCTACCGGCAGATAACCCAGCCGGGCGGCGCTGTCGTAATTGGGGGTTTCCAGGATGTCTTTAGCAAACGAGCACAGGGCCTGGGCTTCTTCCACCGTCAGCCGGGAAGAAGTAATGATTCCTATGCTTTGGGGGCCGTGCTTTTCCTTGATGGACTTCAGTTTTTTGCCGGCGGACTCCAGTCCCTTATCGTAGCCGATGGGAACCAGCCCACCGTTCTTTTTGTAGAGCGGGGTTTTTATCCGCAGCGGCGACCATAAAAGCTGGTAACCGGTCCAGCCCCTGGCGCAAAGCTGTCCGGCCGAAAAATAATGCTCCTGGCTGGCGGTCACTCCGCCGGTCCAGCCGTCCTGTTGTACCAGATAGAGGCCGCAGCCGCAGCCGCAATGGGGGCAAATGGTAAAAGTCTGTTTCATATTATTTTTTATTTGAACTGGTGTTAGTTTAAACCGTAAAAATGTCTGCCATTTCTACTAATGCTACTTTCTGTACCGCCAGAAAGTAGCCAAAGAGCTCGGCCGCGCACCTCCCGGGCGGGTCAATATGCCCGTGGCCTCCCCGCCATCAGACTGTGTCATAATAAGAGAGGAAATGACAAACAATGCCGAATATGCTATAATTACCTGTAATAGAAAAAGGAGCAGGCCATGGCATATCGGCATGGAGATCGCAATCAATGTACGATGTTTCCCAAAAGCATCGAGG
>JACQXR010000132.1 GCA_016208585.1 candidate division TA06 bacterium
AAATAGGTATGCCGGTGTCATATAAGGTTGCTGTCTAATCATCGATTTATCAGGGGATGCTGTATCTTTACAATCTTTGCGCAACAAAGCCATAGAAAAGCTAAAACATAAAGCATGAAGTGGAACCCAGCTATGAGAAAAGAAGACGCTCTTGAGTATCATGAGTTTCCAAAACCGGGGAAAATTGAAGTAACCCCGACCAAGCCCTGCTATACGCAGAGGGACTTAAGCCTGGCCTACACCCCGGGAGTGGCCGTGCCGTGCCTTGCCATAAAAGACAATCCCCAGGATATTTATAAGTACACTTCAAAGGGAAATCTCGTCGCCGTGATTTCAAACGGAACTGCTGTGCTTGGACTCGGCAACATAGGAGCCGGAGCGGGCAAGCCGGTCATGGAGGGCAAGGGCGTTTTGTTCAAGAGATTCGCGGATATCGACGTTTTTGACATTGAAATCGACAGCGAGAATCCCGACGAGGTGATAAAAGTCTGCCAGCTTCTTGAACCGACTTTCGGCGGCATTAATCTGGAGGACATAAAAGCCCCTGAATGCTTTTACATAGAAGAAACTCTTAAAAAAACGATGAAGATACCGGTGTTTCACGACGATCAGCACGGCACCGCGATTATCTCGGGAGCAGCGCTTTTAAACGCTCTTGAGGTTGTCGCCAAAAACATAAACGACGTAAAAATAGTATTTAACGGAGCGGGGGCGGCCGGAATTGCGTGCGCAAAACACTATATGGCGCTTGGATTAAAAAGAGAGAATATAATCATGTGCGATACCACAGGCGTCATATACAAAGGCCGCGCGAAGGGAATGAACAAGTATAAGGAGGCGTTTGCCGCCGACACCGACGCAAGAACGCTTGCGGATGCCCTGAGAAGAGCGGACATTTTCGTCGGACTTTCCTCCGAAGACATTTTGACGCCTGAAATGCTTCTGTCAATGGCAAAAAATCCGATAGTTTTCGCCATGGCAAATCCCAATCCTGAAATAAAATATGACCTTGCGGTAGCCACGAGAAAAGACATAGTAATGGCGACCGGCCGCTCGGATTATCCGAATCAGGTCAACAATGTTCTCGGATTTCCGTTCATCTTCCGCGGAGCGCTGGATGTGGGCGCAAAATGCATAAACGACGAGATGAAACTGGCGGCTACTTATGCCCTGGCAAAACTCGCGAAGGAAGATGTGCCTGATTCGGTGAGAAAGGTTTATGGCGGGGAAAAATTGAAGTTCGGAAGAAATTACATTATTCCGAAGCCTTTTGACCCGAGGGTCCTGATCTGGGAGAGTTCAGCGGTCGCGGAAGCCGCGATAAAAACCGGAGTTGCGCAGAAACGCGTTGATATTGGGGCCTACCGCATCGAACTGGAAAAACGGCTGGGCAGGGCGCAGGAAATAATGAGGACGGTCATAGAAAAGGCAAAGCGAAGTCCCAGACGAATAGTATTCCCTGAAGGAGAAGAGGAGAAAATTCTCAGGGCCGCCCAGCTGCTGGTGGATGAAAAAATAGCTTCTCCCATAGTTCTCGGGAACGAAGAAAAAATACGCAAAGTCATGGCTGAAGCCTCAATAGACTCCTCAGGCATCGCTATCATTGATCCGGGGCGTTCCGAAAAATTCCACGGATATATGGAGGAGTATTACAAAATACGGCATAGAAAGGGGGCGACAAAACAAAGAGCGACGGAGCTTGTAGGCACGCCCGTTGCTTTCGGCACCATGATGCTTCACACGGGAGACGCGGATGCCCTGCTCTCCGGGCTGACGCATCATTATCCCGAGGTGATCAGGCCGGCGTTAAGAATCATAAAAGTCGCTTCCGGAGTGAAAAAGGTTTCAGGTCTTTATATGCTCATCACCAAAAAAGACCTTTACTTCGTCGCCGATGCCACGGTAAATATAGAACCGAGCGCGGAGGACCTGGCGGAGATCGCCATGCTTGCGGCAAAAACAGCGCGGCGTTTTGACGTGGAGCCGAGAATAGCGATGCTGTCTTTCTCCAATTTCGGCAGCACCCGGCATCCGCTGGCGGACAAAGTCAGACGCGCTGTTGAAATTGTCAAGAACCTTGCGCCTGAAATAATGATTGACGGCGAAATGCAGGCCGACACGGCCGTGCTGCCTGAAATCATAGAACATACGTATCCTTTCAGCACGCTTAAAGGCGGGGCGAATATTCTGATTTTTCCGAATCTGGAATCCGGAAACATCGCTTACAAACTTCTCAGCCGCATAGGCGGCGCCGCCGCAATCGGCCCGATATTAATGGGAATGAGCAAGCCGGTTCATGTCCTGCAGCGCGAAGACGAAGTGAACGATATAGTCAACATGGCCGCCATAGCCGTGGTTGACGCGCAGGAGATGGAAAAGGAAAAAAAGGCCGGTTCCAGAGGAACTTCCGCAAGAGCCCCAAAAGACGCCGTAGAAGCGGAGAATACAAAGCAAATATGAAATCAACAATAAGCCGGCTGGCAAGAGGAGTGCCTGAGTCTCCGACCTTAAAACTGAATGAAAAAGCGGCCCGGCTGAAGGAAAAAGGCGAAGCAGTGATACATCTGGGCGGCGGAGAGCCGAAAACAAAAACCCCGATAGACGCAATTCTTGCGGCCTCCGGAAAACTGACAAGCGCGGGAATAAAATACACTCCTACCGAACGGCATTCCTGAACTGAAAAAAGCCGTTGTCCGTTATACCGAGGAAAACTACGGCAAAATCGCGGGAGCCCGGAACTATCTGTCATTCATGCCTGCACGCCTGCCCCGCCTAAAGGCGAGGCTCCGCTTTGCCACCGCTTTGCGGGGCAAGCGGGGCCGTGGGCAGGCGTGGAGGAGAGGTTGCTAATATGAAAAGCGAAAGCGGATAGAATGCAATAAATATATTGACGGGTTAATAATTATTGGATTGCATGAGCGCGCATAGATATTTTTCTTCCAATGATATGCAAAAAGCTGATTTTTGTTGAGAATATAGGAGGACAAGATGGGTCTTACTATTTCGGAAAAAATCTTTTCTGAGCATCTTGGCTGCGAATCCCGGGCAGGACAGTTGGTTGTCCCGCCGGTTGATGTCGCCATGTTCCAGGATGGCACAGGACCGTTAGGCGTGCAGGAACTCGAAAAAATGAACCTTGTTAAAGCGGTCAATCCCAAAACGAGAATACTTTTCATTGACCATGCTTCGCCAAGCCCGCGAAAGGAGCTTTCTAACGCTCACTTGATGCTTCGTGATTTTGCCAAAAAGACGGGTGCAATCCTATCCGATTCCGGCGAAGGAATATGTCACCAGAGGCTTGTGGAGGAATATGTCAGCCCCGGTCAGATTGTAGTCGGGGCGGATTCTCATACTTGCACTGCCGGCGCTCTGGGCGCTTTTGCCACAGGCATGGGTTCGACAGATGTCGCCTTAGCATTTGCGCTCGGCAAAACATGGTTCCGCATACCACAGACATTTAAATTTGTCATCAAGGGCAAGATTTCCGAAGGCGTATATGCCAAGGACGTGATTTTGCATATCATTGGCAAAATCGGCGCCGATGGCGCAGATTATAAAGCAATGGAATTTGCCGGCGATGGCGCAGAAAACCTCGACCTGGAGTCCCGGTTTACCATAACCAATATGGCGGTAGAAGCGGGCGGCAAAACGGGTCTATTTGCGACCGATAACAAAACAAAAGATTATCTCGTTGCTCGCGGTCGCGGCGAAAAATTCCGAAAAATCGAATCAGACGCGGAGGCGCATTTTGAAAACACATACGAGTTTGATTTATCCAAAATAGAGCCGACGATCTCACTTCCGCATACTGTTGATAATACAAAAACTACCCGCGAAGCCGAAAAAGAAGGTATTGCGCTGCATCAGGTCGTCATCGGCACATGCACGAATGGAAGGATGTCCGACCTGCGAATAGCGGCGAAAATTCTTAAGGGAAAGAAAATCCATCCCGATGTGAGACTAATTGTCATTCCAGCATCGCGCGAGATTTACATCAAAGCGATGGACGAAGGGCTTTTGCGCATCTTTGTCGAATCCGGCGGCGCAATTTTGTCGCCCGGCTGCGGACCTTGTGTCGGTGTTCACGGGGGAATTCTCGGCGATGGCGAAAGAGTTCTGTCAACCCAGAATCGCAATTTCGAGGGGCGAATGGGCAACACGCAGGGATTTATCTTTCTCGGATCGCCCGCTACTGCTGCTGCGAGCGCAATCGCAGGAAAAATTATTGACCCGAGAAAATATATGTAATCAAATGGGAGATATATAGCGCATGATAGGAGGTTTTCATGATACTCAAAGGCAAAGTTCATAAATTTGGCGATAACATTTCTACCGACCACATCGCGCCGGGGAGGCTATTTCATTTGCGGACGAATCTTCCCGAACTTGCGAAGCATGTGCTCGAGGATGCCGCCCCGGAATTCGCAAAGAAAGTCCAGCCGGGAGATGTTATCGCCGGCGGCAGGAATTTCGGATTGGGCTCGTCTCGCGAACACGCACCGAGAATCATCAAACTTTCAGGAGTTTCCTGCGTTTTGGCGAAATCATTCGCCCGAATATTCTACAGAAATTCCATCAATGTCGGACTGCCGGTGCTGGAAATTGATACGGACAAATTCGATGTCGGCGATGAATTAGAAATTGACCTCGGAAAAGGCATTGTCCGTGACCTTACGAAAAATATCGAACTCACTGCGACACCGCTGCCGCCGGTAATGCTAAAGATTATCGAGGAAGGCGGAATAGAAGAACACATAAAGAAACATGGCGATTTTGCGCTCTGAAGCCTGGATGCAATTGAATAGTCTTCTGATGTGACTTGAACTCACGACTTATTACCAGGAGCATTATATTACTCAGAGCGTATAGTAGTAGACTTTTCCCCCACCAAAACACCCCGCTACATCGGGGCAAGCTGCGAAATACGCTAAATATATTGGATGGAGAAGAAATAGGAATGTCTACTAATATTCACTCCCATTAGAGCTTATCCTCAAATAACAATTTGGGCATAAACGGCTGCAAAACCGCCATACTGCGTCACGCTCATTCACCGTATCGCTGTGGATACGCTTCACTCGCGTTCCTGGTCTGGCAGCTTTTCGCTCGTTTATGCTAACCCAAAGCTTATTTAAGGATAAACTCTTAGTATATGGCAAACCAAGGTAAAGATTACGTTGATTTTACCTGATTACACACCTGCCCGCCGCACAAGGCTTTGGCAGGCGGGGATGAAAAATCGGTGTAATCTACTTTACGCTCTCATTAATAAGTCGTAGGTTGCATCCCATATATGAATTTATCACATTTGCAAATAGAAGTTTAGCAGGAGATCAAAGTTGGGAACGAAAATAAAAGTTCAGAGCGGGGAAATGGTCATCCCCGACGATCCGATTATTCCGTTCATCGAAGGCGATGGCATTGGACCGGATATAATGCGTGCCTCAATGATTGTGTGGAATGCCGCCATAGAGAAGGCTTATAAGGGCAAGCGCAAAATCGAATGGAAGGAAATTTATGCAGGAGGAAAAGCGCTCGAAGTTAAGAAAGAATGGCTCCCGCAGGAGACCGTTGATTCCATTCTTGAATATATTGTTGCTATCAAGGGTCCGTTGACTACTCCGGTCGGTGGAGGTTTTCGCAGCTTGAATGTTACATTGCGTCAGGTGCTTGACCTTTATGCCTGTGTGCGCCCCGTGCGATGGTATCCCGGTGTCGCTTCGCCGATGAAGCATCCGGAATTGATCGATGTCATCGTTTTCCGCGAAAATACGGAGGATGTTTATGCCGGTATAGAATGGGAAATGGGTTCGCCCGAAGCAAAGAAAATAATCGATTTCATCGGCAAGGAATTGGGCAAAAAGATACGCGCTGATTCGGGCATAGGCATAAAGCCTATGTCAGAATTCGGATCGAAGCGTTTGGTGCGAAAGGCAATAAGGCATGCCATCGAACAGAAACGGAAAAGCGTCACGCTTGTGCATAAAGGCAACATAATGAAATACACCGAGGGCGCTTTTAAGAATTGGGGATATGAACTTGCTCTGACCGAATTCCGTGATTTTGTGATTACCGAAGATGAACTCTTTGACATGGTCAAGGCGGATGATGGCGTGACGACAGCATATAAGGAAGGCGCCTTTACTGCTTTGCGCGGCGGGCTGCCCGCAGGAAATCAAGGCGGCAGAATCGTTATGAAAGACCGTATCGCCGACCAGATGTTCCAGCAAATTTTACTCCGTCCGGATGAATACGATGTTCTGGCGATGCCCAATTTGAACGGCGACTATATGTCCGATGCGGCGGCTGCGCAAGTTGGCGGGCTTGGCATCGCTCCCGGTGCAAATATTGGCGACCAGGTCGCACTCTTTGAAGCCACGCACGGCACTGCGCCAAAATATCGAAATCAGGATAAAGTCAATCCCGGTTCGCTTTTGCTTTCGGGTGTGATGATGCTTCGATATATGGATTGGCAGGAAGCCGCCGACCTCTGCGAAAAAGGACTCAGTCGCTCGATACAGGATAAGAAAGTAACATACGACCTCGCCCGGCAGATGGAGGGCGTGCAGCCAATAAAGACATCCGAGTTCGCAAAAGCGATAGTGGAAAGAATGTAAAGCAGTCGTCAGTCATGGTGGAACGCGGACTGATGGCTAATAACCAACGGGAGGTCATGATGAATTGCAAACATTGCGGAAAAGAGATTTCCGATGAATTCTGGTTTTGCCCCTGGTGCGGCATTGCTGCAAAAACCGAAACAGTGGAATACTATGAGAGGGAATCGAGGCATTTACGGTATCTTGGTAAAATTCGCGCTGCAATAGACATGTGCGAAAGGGCGAGCAGGATTTGCGAACCCGATGCGGTTTTGTTGAGACATCAAGGCGACATGCACTATTTGCTCGGCGATATGGACAAATCTATTGCCTGCTATTCGCGTTCAATCGAACTAGAGCCGGATTCAGCGGATTCCTACTATGGAAAGGGAATTGCGTTGTTTCGCACCGGATCTCCGCAGAAGGCAATTGATGATTTTACGAAAACTATCAAGCTAAATCCGGAATATGCAATGGCATATTACTGGCTCGGGATTGCATATTTTCACACGGGCAAGTTTGATGCAGCTGAAGGAGGTTTCCTGTGTTTTCTCGATAAAAGCCCAAAATCAGCTATAACCCGCTATTATCTTGGACAGATATATCTCATCAAGGGCGAGAATGAAAAAGCGATAGAGCAACTGCAGGCACTACAAAAAGTAAATAGCGAAAATGCCTACATATATTATCTACTCGGAAAGACTTACTTTCGAGCAAACAAAATGTTTGAAGCTATTGATGCATTGAAACAAGCAATTAGGCTAAATCCTGAAGATAAGCAGGCAATGGATTTGCTAGATCAGCTGCTCTTCGTTGAAGAGCCATAAGATAATGACATAGCAAAAATTAAGAATTCCTCAATCCCCGCAAGGCATTTTATATGCCTTTTTGATCAAACCCGCAGAAGACCACCCCGAGGCATCGGGGTGGATGAATGCGCGGTGTGTGTTGTCGGTATGGGATTGTTGATCATGGAACACCAAGAAGTCCCGGTGGTGGATCCTTTGTAAGCAAGGCCGAAAGAATTAGGGAAACCACCTCCGCCGATAGGCTTGGGGGTAGTTCACCGCGGCGAACTCGCGCTGAGTTATCGCCCTGCCGTATAGCCAATAAAACTCTTGGTGAGCTTTGTGTCAAAAAGATTCTGCTGGCTAAATAGTTACAATTTTTCTGATTATAAACTAAAAAATACTATGAGAAATCGTGAAAACCTGTGTTTTGAAAAAATACTGGGATACTCATTTCTGATCTGAATGGACGGGATAATCATTTAAAAATATAAAGAAAAAGGCGGGTTGTCCCGTCTTTTTTTTATTCTTGCAAAATCCGCTTAAAACCTGTATAATTTGCGTTTAGCATTCGCCAAAGCATCCGGATTATAATCAAAGGCTGTACCAGAATTGAAGCTTTGCTTAAGAAACCTAATATTAGCTGAAGTTTGACGATGAATAAACATCGCTCTATCATTTCCATCGAACGGGAATATCCGGCCCAGCGCGAAAAGGAACCCCCGGTTTCATCATATTTTGGCGAGGACACCTTCGGTTTGGCGGCGATGCAACAGAAACTGCCGGAGCAGGCATATAAAAGGATGATGGGAATTATCCATCAGGGGAGGCTGTTGGATGTTGATACCGCCAATGTAGTGGCCCACGGCATGAAAGAATGGGCCATAGAAAAGGGAGCCACCCATTTCTGCCACTGGTTCCAGCCGATGACCGGCGCCACAGCCGAGAAGCACGATTCGTTCATCGAGCTGCTGCCGGACGGCGCTTGTATCGAGCGTTTCTCGGGCCGGCAACTGGTGCAAGGCGAACCGGACGCGTCCAGTTTTCCCAGCGGCGGCATCCGGTCGACTTTCGAGGCCCGGGGGTATACCGCCTGGGATCCGTCAAGTCCGGCGTTTATACTCAAGCGAGGCCTTGGAACCACCCTCTGCATTCCCTCGGCATACATTGCCTATAGCGGCGAAGTGCTTGACTATAAAACGCCGTTGTTGCGTTCCCTGGAGGCTCTTAATAAAAGCGGGGTAAAACTACTGAGAGCCTTGGGAAACCAGACTGTCCGCAAGCTATATGCCACGATAGGAGCGGAACAGGAGTATTTCTTGATTGATCAGGACTTCTATTATAAGCGCCAAGACCTGCTTTTGACCGGACGTACACTGCTGGGAGCGACGTCGCCCAAAGGTCAGCAGTTGGATGATCATTATTTCGGCAGCATCCGGGAAAGAGTTTTGTCTTTCATGCACGATGCCGAGGAGGAGCTATATAGATTGGGCATTCCGGCTAAGACCCGCCACAATGAAGTTGCCCCCTGCCAGTTCGAGATAGCTCCGCTATACGAGGAGGCCAATCTGGCCTGCGATCACAATCAATTGCTGATGGAAGTTCTTAAGAAGACCGCCGTTCAACATAAGCTGGCCCTGCTACTCCACGAAAAACCTTTCGCCGGCATCAACGGTTCGGGCAAGCACCTCAACTGGTCTCTGGCCGACGACGCCGGCAACAACCTGCTGAACCCAGGAGCCACGCCGCAAGACAACGTCCAGTTTTTGGTCTTCATGGTGGCCTTCGTCCGGGCCATCCATCGCCACGCCGGATTGCTGAGGGCCTCGGTGGCTTCGGCCGGCAACGATCACCGGCTGGGGGCTAACGAAGCGCCGCCAGCCATCATCTCGGTGTTCCTGGGAGAGCAGCTGACCCGGATACTGGACGACATCGAGCGGGGCAAGGCCACCGTCGCCGACGACCAGGCCATTATAGATCTCGGCATCTCCAAGCTGCCGGTTCTATCGCGGGACAACGCCGACCGCAATCGAACAGCTCCGGTGGCCTTTACCGGCGCCAAGTTTGAGTTTCGGGCGGTTGGTTCGTCCCAGTCAGTTTCTTGGCCTACCGCCTTGCTGAATGTGGCGGTGGCCGAGAGCCTGGAACACCTGGCCGAAAAAATCAAAGCCCGGACCGGCAACATCAACCAGACGGCCCTGGAGGTCATCAGCGAAGAATATCGGCAGATCAAACCGGTGCTGTTCCTGGGCGACTGCTATTCAACCGAATGGGAGCAGGAGGCGGAACGCCGCGGCCTGCCCCACAACAAAACCTCACCCCAGGCCTTTACGGAGCTGATCGGTCCTGCAGCGCTGGAGCTGTTTGAACGCTACCGGGTCCTTTCCAACATTGAGTTACGGTCGCGCCACAAGATCAAGTCAGAACACTATTGCAAGGAACTGGGCATCGAAGCCGCTTGTCTGTTTGAGATCCTGCGGACGCGGGTACTGCCATCGGCCATCAAACAGCAAAATTTAATAGCTGTATCGATCTCCAATGCCGAAAATGTGCTCAAGTCTCCGGAGCTCTATGCTACCCAGCGGGAACTGCTGGCCGAAATATCCGGCCGGATTAGAGCTCTTCAGCAAGGTCTGGAAAAATTACGGGCCAAACAAACAGAGGTTGGGGCAATTGGCAATAATGTCGATCGGGCACAGTTCCTTTGCCGGGAGATTAAGCCATTAATGGAGGATATCCGGAAGTCATCCGATGACCTTGAAACAATGGTGGACGATGAAATATGGCCATTACCAAAATATTGGGAGATGCTATTCATCAATTGAAAAATTGAGGGTAAGAATGCTGAAATAAATACCGATTTTATCTCTGGATGCAATAATTGAACTCTGGCAAATATTGCATTTATATGTTGAGCAGTAAAATCGATATTCAATAAACTAAAGGAGCTTTTTTAGGAAATGGACATCAGGAAAGAACTGGCCTAGCGGCGAGACCGAAAGGGAAGCAAGCCGAAGTTTATAGTTGATAGTGCCAGTATTGTGGTGATATACCCAAATGAACCTGATTATTGTGCCTTTCACGGGCAATAGCATCGAGAGGAATAATATTCCACCCTATACAAAGGCCTGTCAATAAGCTGACAGTTCAACCTTGAGGCCTATAAAAGTGCAAAACTATAGTTACCGACAGTATAAACTCAGATAAATATAAGCGGGAAGAATGATGACCATCGGAATAATACCGGCCAGATACGGTTCCACCAGGTTTCCCGGCAAGCCGCTGGCGGAGATCCAGGGCCGCCCCATGATCTGGCATGTATATCAGCGCTGCCTGAAGGCAAAATACCTGGATCAGCTGCTGGTGGCTACCGACGACAAGAGGATATATGACTGCGTCTTGGGCTTCGGCGGCCGGGCGGTGATGACCTCCAAAAACCACCGGTCGGGTACCGATCGGATAGCCGAGGCCTTGGAGAAATTCGAAATTCGAAAACCTGTCCTGAGAAGGGCAAGTTTGCCTGATTTTCGAAGGGATCCTAAATTCGAAATTATTATCAACATTCAGGGCGATGAACCGCTGATAGATCCCAAAGCCATTGATCTTTTAGCCAAGGCCATGGTGGAGAACCAGAAAACGGAGATGGCCACACTGGTCGGCAGTTTCAAGGATAAAGATGACTTGTTGAGCCCTAACACCGTCAAGGTGGTGGCCGATTATCAGGGATTTGCCCTGTATTTTTCCCGGTCTGTCATTCCTGGCAACCGGGAGGGCAGCCGCAGGCTCTCGAATTACCTCAAACATATCGGCATTTACGCCTACCGACGCGACACCCTGTTCAAACTGATTGCCTGGCCGCAGTCCGCCTTGGAAAAAACCGAAAAACTGGAACAGTTGAGGGCACTGGAGAATGGGGTCAAAATCCGGTTGATCAAAACCGCTTATTCTCCGTTGGCAGTAGATACCCCGGCAGATAAGGCCCGGATATGCAAAATATTAGAAGGCCAATCTTTTGCTTGACATTGGCGTTTTTTGGAGTTAAAATTAACGTCCATTAAAAAATCAACCCAATATTTTATAAATCAAAAGGAATTCAAAAATGAGGAAACAGTGGTTATCCCTGGCCGCCTTAATTGTGGCGTTAGCGGGTATGAGCTTCATGCTGATGGGCTGCGATGCCGTTCTCAGCGGGGCTTTGGTTCACATGCAGCAAAATGATTATCCCGGCGCCATCAAAGTGCTTAATGACGGCATTGCTCAAAATCCAGCCAATGGGCAGTACTATGCCTTGCTGGCCAATTGTTATGTCAACACCCGGCAGTTCAAAGAAGCCGGCCCGGCTTACGAAATGGCTATTAAAAATTGGCCCGACAAAAAAGATTCCCTGACCAAGGCCCGGGATGACGATTGGAAGAGGCTGATCGGAAGTGCTCAGAAAAATATCCAGCAGATGTTTGCCGTGGCCCAGGAATCAGTCAAGGCCTATTCGGACAACGCCCTGAAATACCTGAATCAGGCGGTGGATTTTGCTCCCGACAAGGCCGATAATTACGCTCTCTTTGGTTCTTACTACAGCCTCAATGGTAACGCCGAGGAATCCAAGAAGATGTTTGAAAAGGCCCTCAAAATGGACCCCACCAATGTCAAGCTGTATTCTGTCATAGGAAAAAACGCTGCTCAGGTCGGCAATCTGGACAAAGCCGTCATTTATTACAAAAAATATGTGGACTTGAAGAAGGACGACTTTGAGGGATATCTGGAACTGGGAAAAATCTACCTTCAGAAAAAGATGTACCGCGAGGCTGCCGATGTCCTGATCAAAGCCGCCGACTTAAAAAAGGACGATTTTTTAAGTTTCTATTTTCTGGGCAACGCCTACCTGCAGATGGGCAAATACCAAGAGGCCATCCAGTCATTTACTGCGGCCTCGGTGATCGACCCCAACAACAAGAACGCCTGGTATAACCTGGGCCAGGCATATTATAGCGCAAAGGATTATCCGAAAGCTGCCGAAAATTTTGACAAAGTGGTGAAGATTGACGATAAAGACCTGGAGGCCTGGGTGTTCGTGGGGTACCTGTCCGAAAAGGTAAAGGATTATCAGAAAGCCCTGGAGGCCTATAAAACGCTGGTGACTCTGAAACCCGAATCGGTCGAATACTGGGGAAGCCTGGCCCAGGTTTACCGCAAGATAGGCCGCAAGGCCGAGGCAGAGGAGGCCGCCCAAAAGGCCAAAGCCCTGGAAAAGAAATAGTCCATTATTTTGTTGACCAAAGATGGCAGCTTGATCAGGCTGCCATCTTTTTTTAGAGACCGGAATCTTCCTTCATTTTTAAGTTGAAAACAGGTTCCCCAGCATATAATAATATTTCCTATGAGCAAAAATATTAATGATCCAACAAGCCCAAGGGCCAAAACCAAAACGGTCAAGATAGGCGGTTTTTATATCGGCGGAGAAAATCCCGTATCCATCCAGTCCATGACCAATACCGATACCGCCGATCCCAAAGCCACCCTGGCTCAGATAAAAAAACTCGAGAATGCCGGCTGTCAGATAGTCCGCCTGGCCGTGCCCGATCAGGCGGCGGCCCGGGCCCTGAAACTGATTCGGCAGGGGACCAAAATGCCGCTGGTGGCCGATATCCATTTTGACCATCGTTTGGCTTTAATGGCCCTGGAGGCCGGGGTCGACAAACTGCGGATAAATCCCGGCAATATCGGCTCCCAAGACAAGATAAAGCAGGTGGTTCGGGCCGCCGCCCAAAGAGGCGTTCCCATCAGGATCGGGGTCAATGCCGGGTCGCTGGAGAAGGACATTCTGGCCAGGCATGGCCGCCTCACCGCCTTAGGTCTGGTAGAAAGCGCATTGAGGCACGTCAGGATCCTGGAAGACCTGGGTTTTACCGATATCGTGATCTCGCTCAAAGGCTCGGAGGTGCCAATGACTATCGAGGCTTATCGTATAATGTCCCGAAGATCAAAATATCCCCTACACCTGGGGATCACCGAGGCCGGCACGGCCTATGCCGGGGCCATCCGTTCGGCAGTGGGCATCGGGTCGCTTCTGGCCCAGGGCATCGGGGACACCGTCAGGGTCTCGCTTTCCGGCGACCCGGTGAAGGAAGTGGAGGCGGCCCGGATCATTCTGCAGTCTTTGGACCTGGGAAGTTTCGGGCCGGTGGTGCTGGCCTGCCCCACCTGCGGACGGGCCAAGATCGACGTGGAACGGATCGCCAGCCAGGTGGAAAAAAGGATAAGGAACATCAAAGCTCCTTTAAAAATAGCGGTGATGGGCTGCGCCGTGAATGGGCCGGGCGAAGCCCGCCAGGCCGACATCGGCATCGCAGGCGGTCACCGGGGCCGGGGACTGCTGTTCAAAAAGGGGAAGGCAGTGGAGATGGTCGATGAAAAAATGATGGTGGTAAGATTGCTGGCTGAGATCAATAAAATGTCCCAAAAATAAACCCCGGAAAATTAAGGAGGTATCATGGCCTCGGGTAAAAAAATATTCTTCATAGTCCTGATAGCGGCCGGTGGGCTGCTGTTCGGGCTGACCATGGCGGCCATCGTCTGGTCATCGTTCTCCCAAAGCGGCGGGATGGACATCGGCTACGGTAAATACGTAGGCATAGTGGAGGTGAACGGGGCCATAATTTCATCCGATGAAACCGTCAATATCATAAAAAAATACCGGGACAACAGCGCCATCAAGGCCATAGTGCTGAGGATCCAGAGCCCGGGCGGCGGGGTGGCGGCCTCCCAGGAGATATACCAGGCCCTGAAAAAAACCGCGGAAACCAAGCCGGTGGTCTGTTCCATGGGCGAAGTGGCGGCCTCGGGCGGCTATTACATAGCCTGCGCCTGCGATACCATAGTGGCCAATCCCGGCACCCTGACCGGATCCATCGGGGTGATAATGGAATTCATGGTGGCCGAGGAGCTGATCAAAAAAGTGGGGCTGAAGTTCGAGGTGCTCAAGGCCGGACAGAACAAGGACCTGGGCTCTCCCTTCCGCCAGATGACCCCCGAAGAACGGGCTTTGCTCCAGGGGATGATAGACGACGTCCACTCACAGTTCATAGAGGCCGTGGCCGAGGGCCGAAAGCTTTCGCCGGATTCGGTCAAGCTATTTGCCGACGGCCGGGTTTTCAGCGGGCGCCAGGCCCTGGCTTTACGGCTGGTGGACAAAATGGGAACCCTGGAGGACGCTATTACCGTGGCGGCCGGGATGGCCGGGCTCAAAGAAAAGCCGAAGATCTTCAGGGAACGCAAAAAAAGGCCTACTCTGCTTGACCTGTTGATAAGGGGGGTGGACGAGATTTCGAATCTGGATAACAGCGGGGTGCGATTGCAGTATCGTTTAGTCCGGTAAAAAAACAATAACTATTCAGAGCCACTAAGGCATCAAGGCACACCAAATAACTATTCACAATTTACAATTCACGATTTGGCTTGGTGTCTTTGTCTTTGTGGCTGAATGCTTACAAAAAATAATTTAACTTGCAATTCCCTGTGGTCTCTGCCACAGGGATACCACTGAGAAAAGGGAAAGTTTGAAAACCGTAGGTTTTCAAAGGGCCTGGAACCAAAAACCATGCAATTGCGGTTATTGTAACTTCCATACCCTGCGGTCTCTGCCGCAGGGTGGTTGATTAATCTTGACATATTTTGTTTCTTTGGGTATAATTACCGACATTGCGGGCGTAGCTCAGTGATAGAGTGCTACCTTGCCAAGGTAGACGTCGAGGGTTTAAATCCCTTCGCCCGCTCCATAAAACTCAAGTGAATCCCTCCCCATTATTCAGACTGTGTCATAATAAGAGAGGAAATGACAAACAATGCCGAATATGCTATAATTAGCTGTAATAGAAAAAGGAGCAGGCCATGGCATATCGGTATGGAGATCGCAATCAATGTACGATGTTTCCCAAAAGCATCGAGG
>JACQXR010000133.1 GCA_016208585.1 candidate division TA06 bacterium
ACCATGGCCGGCCGGGCAGCCCTCGGCTTCCCCTTCGTTTTTTCGGCCGGGCTTGATTTCAAATTCTAATCAGATGTCTTTAAAACGCCCCGTTCATGCGGGGCGTTTTTTGTTTATCAAAAATAAACCTTTTTCCGGCAACGGCAGTCTAATACCATGTAAGCAGATGATCGATCAGACAGCTCAAAAAATACGTTCCGGACCTCAAACCTATGATATCAAAGAGGTTATAACATCCAACAGTCAGGCTATCTACCGTCTGGCATACCGGCTGACCGGCAATGTGGAGGATGCCAAGGACCTTACCCAGGAAGTGTTCATCAGGGCTTACAAGGGATTAGATAACTTTAAAGGACAGTCCGAGATCAAGACCTGGCTGTACCGGATAGCCATAAACCTGGGGTCAAGCTGGCGCAAAAAGGAAATTTTTAGTTTGATCTCCCTGGACGAGATCTCGGAACCCCCGGCCCCCGACAGCCAGGACAGCGATACGGTCAGGGCGGTAAAAAAGGCGGTCAGCGGACTGCCTTACAGACAAAGAATGGTCTTTGTGATGCGCCAGTACGAGGGATTTAAGCACGAGGAAATTGCCAGGATAACCGGAAGGACCGAAGGCAGCGTCAAGGCCAACTACCACCAGGCGGTGGAAAAACTGAAAACAAGTTTAAAAGATCTGATCTGAAAATAAAAAATGAAAAACGACAACAATATAAATAATCAGGACCGCACCACCCAAAAACTGCTGCAGCTGGTCGGGAGTTGGCAAGTAGAGATGCCCGAAGACAGGTTCTTCATCAACCTTCCGGTGATGGTAGAAGAAAAAGTTAAGGAGCGGCCGTCCTCCTGGTGGCAGAAGGGCTGGATCTACTGGGGAGCCCTTTCCGGGGCCATGACCGCGGCGGTGCTTTTGTTTGCCTGGCAATTGGGGACAGGTATCAGTGCCGACGGCAGGCTAGCCAGGGCCGCCTCGGAATGGGGCCTGGACGACTACGGCTGGGAAAGGGTGGACGAGGTCTTGGTCCAGTCTGGTCAAGTGGCCCAGCAGCAGAACCAGCTTTCAGCCAGCTTCCAGACCTACGGCAGCGAAGTTCTGATGGAATACAGCGTCAGCGAACAGGACGATTATCAGAGCGCCACTCAGGACCTTTCCGATGAAGAGTGGCAGGATGTCTTGGAACAAATATCAGCCAAAGAAAGGACCATATAAATGAAGAGGATAAATTTGATCCCGGCAGCCGTGATCCTGCTCATATCAGCCTTGGCCTGGGCCCAGCCTGGCCCGCAGGGCGGAGTGATGTCTCCCCCGCCAGGCATGATGGACGGAGGCGGTCCGGGAGCCTGCGAGGATCCCTGCCCCCGTGACAAGGACCGCAAAATGCTGGAGGCGGTGCGGATCGCCAGGATGACCGAGGCTTTGGAGCTTTCCGACCGACAGATCGCCGAATTCTTTCCCAAGCTCAAGCAGATGGAAGACGGCTTGATGGAACTGGGGAAAGCCAGACAAAAATATATCGGCCAGTTAGACAGCCTGCTGAATGCCGGAGCCAGGGAGCAGGAACTGAAAGCCAAGATGGACCAGATCGAAAACAACGAGGTCGAAAGATGGCAGCGGATGAAGACCTTTAAAACAAAAATCGACGGGATCCTGACGGTCAAACAGCAGGCCAGGATGCTGGTGTTCATCCAGAAATTTGACGAGGAAATTAGGGACATGGTGCGGGATATCAGGCAAAAAAAGATGAAGCATTTCCGGCAATAATCAATAATAACCAAAATTAAAAGGAGGAAAGCAAAATGAAAAAGGCGATCACCCTGGCGGTCATGCTGCTGGCAACGGTCGGTCTGGCCCTGGCCCAGTGCCCCATGGGGCCGGGCGAAGGCGATGGACCAATGATGGAACATGGCGGAATGAAGGATTGCGGAAATCCCGGAATGGGGATGGGAAGAGGCCAATGGTGGGAGAATCCCGAAGTAATTCAAAAGCTTAGCCTGACCGCCGAGCAGACCGAAAAAATCGACCAGCTGGCCTTAAAACACCGCAAGGAGATGGTCAAACTGGAAGCCGATATGAAGATCGCCAGGATGGAGTATCAGGACCTGCTGGAAAGCAACGCCACCGACAGCGAGATCCGCAAAAAATCCGGCGAGATGAAATCATTGATGAACAAACTGCACGACGCCAGGACCGAGCATATGCTGGAAGTGCGCAAGGTACTCACCGCCGATCAGCAGAAGAAACTGAAGGCCGAAAAAACCGGGATGCGCCGCCAGATGAAGAATAACCCCGGTTGTCAAGACAAAGATTAAAAAAGCAGCCCAATATTTTTGCTCCCAACAAAGCGCCGTTTTTAATGAAGCGGCGCTTTTAGTATTTCTAAAAATTCCCGTTGACACCGGAAAATTGTTATGGTAGACTATTACCCATGAGTAACAGATGGCAGAGATACGAGTTGGAGACCAAGCTGGCCGGCTTTTTGATAGTGCTGGTGCTTTTGGTGATCAATCTGTCCGGCATTTGGCTGGTTTATAAAACCAAATCCCGGATGGACTCGATTCAACTCAGCCATATGGAATTGTTGGGCGGCTTGGCCCAAGCCGAAATGGAAAAAGCCAAGGATCTGCCGAAAGATTCCCTTTGGTCATCCTGGCAGCGCCTGGCCCAAAGGACCGGCTTGGTTGGCATCGGCCTTTTAGACGGAAACGGCAGGTGGGTTATCAAATACGACAAATACAGGCCCTGGAACCTGACGCCCGAAAATTACGAAAAACCGTTAACCGCTATGCCGCCATCCGCCTCTTTCAGTGAGAACGGTTTGGCCATTTCCCCCGCCTATGGCAGGCTGGGGCTTTTCTATTTTACGGCTTTTTACAAAGCAGGCCAAGGTCAAAGCATCCTGGCCCTGGAATACCCGGCCGGCGAAGAAGCGGCCATTGCCCGGGCGGCCAATATCCAGGTATTGACCGGAGCGATAGGATTCGGCCTGATCAGCATCATCGGGCTGTTTTACCTGAGGAACATCTTTTCGCCTTTCCGGCAGATGGCCCGGAGCGCCAGGAGCAAAATGGGCGAAGCATCTTCTGACCGGGCGGATTCCGACGTGGACCTGGTGGTGAAAACCTACGATCAAATGATAGAGCAGCTTAAGGCCAAGGGTCAAACCCTGCAACAGCTTTACGACAACGCGTTGGACCGGGCCGAGCAGAGCGAGCTGATAAAAAAACAGATCGTGGACAGCATAGACAAGGCCCTGATCACCATCGGCAAAAACGGGGAAGTAACCTCGTTCAACCGGGCCGCGGCCCAACTGGCCGGCGGGGAAGAGGCCGCGCAGATTTCCCGCTGGCTGAAAGAAAACAATCTTTTGGGCCTGATAGAAAACAAAAAGCCATGGGTGTGGGAAGCCAAACACCCCAAATACGGCCTGAGGTACCTGCAGGCCGAACTGTATAATCTGGCCGACCCTGCGGGACAGAACACAGGCAGCATCATAGCGGTGACGGACATCACGGAGGCCAAAAACATGGAAGAACAGGCCCGGCTGTATGACGGCGCCCTGCTGATGGCCCAGGCTTCCCAAAAACTTTTGGAGAGGATCAAGCCGGAAATTGCGGCCCTGAAAGATCCGGCAAACGCCGCTTTAGCCCAGCCCGGACTCTGGCAAAAGCGCCTGTCCGAAATTGAGCGGGCGGTGGAAGACCTGGGCCAGTATCTGACCTACCAGCCGGCCGGAATCCCGGAAACATCGGGTTCGGAGATCATCCATGTCTCTAAAGGAATGTCCGATGCGCTGGAGATGGCCCAAAAGGTGGCCAAGACGGAAAGCACGGCGCTTTTAACCGGGGAATCCGGCACCGGCAAGGAGCTGGTGGCCCGGGCCATTCACCGCCAAAGCCCCAGGAACAAGGGGCCGTTCGTATCCATCAATTGCGGGGCTTTGCCGGAAACGCTTTTGGAGTCGGAGCTTTTCGGCTACTTAAAGGGAGCCTTTACCGGGGCCTACAAGGACAAGCCGGGGCTGTTGAAGGCGGCCGAGGGCGGCACTTTCTTTTTGGACGAGATCGGCGAACTGCCTCTTTCGCTGCAGGTAAAACTTTTGCGGGCGCTGCAGGAGCGCGAAGCCACCCCGGTGGGCGGCGCCAGGCCCTTCAAAGTTGATGTCCGGTTCATAGCGGCCACTAATCAGAATCCGGAACAATTGGTGAAATCGGGAAAATTCAGGCAGGATCTCTATTTCAGGCTTAACGTCTTTCCCATAGAACTGCCCCCGCTGCGCCAAAGGCCGGAGGACATCATCCTGTTGGCCGAGCATTTTGCGGAAAAACACTGCCGGAAAGTTAAAACTCCGGTCAAGCATTTTACCAGGGACAGCCTGGAAATTTTAACCGGCTATCAATGGCCGGGCAATGTCCGGGAACTGGAGAATGCGGTGGAGCGGGCGGTGGTGATGGCCGAGGGAAATCTGATCAAACCGGAGCACCTGAATATAACAGAAGGAAAAGTTCCAAACGATCCAAAGGTTGAAAAGGATTTGGGTTTACTGGAAGTTTCGGCCAGGGCGGCGGCCGCCTCCGAGGCCCAAATGATCAAAGAGATGTTGAAGGAGACCGGGGGGAACAAAAGCGAAGCTTCCCGTAGGCTAAAGATCAGCTACCGGGTGATGCTTAAGAAGATAAAAGATTATCAGCTGGAATAAATGCACCTATCTTTTTATTTTAGGAAAGACAGGATTAACATGATTTACATTTTATGACTACACGGAGGCTGGTTTCAAATTTGGTTTTTGAGGGGTATTATTTAGGTGGAGTTTGGTTGTTACTCAAAAATGACCCGAAGCGACCAAGTATTACTTTTGGGTAACACTAAAAGGTGGTTTATTTGGGGATCCAATTTTAAACATAATTTCATAAGCTATTGCCCAACAATAAGATAATCGGTTAATTTTAACATGGTATAAACATTGCATATTTATCATAACGGAGGTAAAAGTAATGAAAGAAAAAGGGTTTACGTTAATAGAGCTGATGGTGGTGATTATAGTAATGGGCATCATGATGGCGATCGCCATCCCGAACCTTACCCGCAATCTCCCATATCGGAACTTGATTAACGGGCGTGATCAGGTGAGGATTGACCTTTCTGCAGTCCGGCAACGCGCCATTACCCAGGACAGTGCCTACGGTCTTTACTCCCCCGCTGGTAGTCTCAATCAATATTCCCTGTTCCTCGACCGCAACAAGGACGGCACCTTTACTGGCGGGGAACCGGCTCTAAAAACCATGAAACTTCCCAATGGTATCACCTTCACCCAGGGCTGGAACCTAAGTTTCCTCTCCAGCGGCCAGTTGCCCGGAGGCATGGGCGCCGTTACCGTCACGTTGACCAACACCAAGGGCATGCGCGATTCTATTCTCGTCATGTTGTCCGGTGCCGTCTTTCACTAAAACTAATTTTAACCTTCAACGGTGGTACGGCCATGCGCACAATATCTAAACAAACCGGGTTCTCAATAATCGAGCTGTTGGTGGCCATCACAATCCTGGCGATTGTGGTCATGGGCATCGGCTCGCTGTTTGCTTCCGGGATGCGGGCCAGCACCCAGGTCAGGCTTCATAGCCGCGCGACCAGCCTGGCCGAAGCCACAATCGAGGAGTTGGAGCGGCTGCCAAGAACGGCCGCCGAACTGAGCGCCGGCAATCACGGCCCTGAGATCATTGATGGCATTTTCGTACGCAGTTGGAACGTCACGGTCAACTCACCGATCCGGGACATGCGGTCCGTTACCTTAAACGTGTCGTTCCGAAACATCGCGCGGAGCGACAGCACGAGGATCTCATTAACCATGTATCTGAGACCACGTATCTGAGACCGCGATGGGATGCCTGCCTTTCCGGCTGGCCGTTGAGTATCCCACCTGGCCTCGATGCTTCGATACATTCACCACAAGTCTAGCTGGACCACTCGGCCAACCTGTCCGCCCCCGTTCACATAAACGGGGCAGGCTCCGCGCTGGCGAAGGAGGACGGCGGGGCGTACTTGTGCTGAACCCTTCGGTACCGCTCAGGATAAACTCCGTTGAAGCATCGAAACGGCCAGCCAACTCAATGTCCGTAGGCCGTATTTTCCAATAGTGAATATTTGCCAAAGAGATATAACTGAGATCCGAGTTGCAAAAAATTTCAAAAGCTCAGACTGAGCTGACGGAGGAACTATGAAACGCAAGGGATTTACCCTAATCGAGTTGATGGTGGCGGTCACCGTGCTCGGCATCGTGATGGCCGCGATCATGGTGGTGGTCAACAACGCGAACCGGGCCAAACGCGATAACGACCTGGTGATGGAGGCCCAGCAGCAGGCGCGGGCCGGCCTGGACATGGTGGTGCGCGACGTTAGGACCATTGGCTACGACATTCCGTTCGCCGGCAGCCAGCTCAGGGTCGTCTACGCGCGGCCGTTCGAGTGCATATTCAACAGCAATATCAGTCCCTACCCGGACAGCCAGAACATCAGGCAGCAGCCGCTGTGTTACGATCCGGCGATTTCGCCGACATGCCCCAATGCTTTGAACATCGCAGTGTTCTTTACCACCGGCGCCGAGACCTACCGCTACACCATCGACTCCGACAACGATGGCGATTATTTCTCGGGCGCCGACAAGAGCGACGACGCGATCGAGCGGGGCACCACAAACCCCAACGACTACGTGCTGGTGCGGCAGGCCTACGGCAAGATGATCTCGGGCACATACAGCGGGACCAACAACATCTATCCCGCGCTCAACCAGCCGGTGGCCCTGATCCGGGGGCCGGCCAACAGCACCGACTATACGGTAGAGCCGTTGTTCCAGTACTGGTACCGCCCGGCAGGGAGCGATACGTTGCGGCTATATGGCGACGCAAACGGCGACAAAACGCTGACTGGTGCCGAGCGAAATTTCGCCAACCCCTCGGCCGACATCCTGGCCAGCATCGAGGAGATCACGACCACCGTAACGGCGGAGACCCGCAACCAGATCCGCGGCGTTTATAGGCAGGTGGTGGTGACAACCCGGACCAACCTGAACAATGTGCCGATCTCGTCCACCCGCTATACGGTCAGCGGCAGCTACACATATCCCGAAGCCGGCTCCAGCCCGGTCCCCGACGCCAATGTCTATATCAGCTCGGGCACGATGCAGACCACGAACTCGGCCGGAGCCTATTCGTTCACGGTGGACCCCGGCACCTACACCGTTACTCCGGAGAAGCTGATTGACGGAACAGGGTACTATTATCTGCTGAGGCATCCGCAGGACACGCTGGCCGACGCCTCGTCCGCGAGCGTCGCTAACCTGAACTTCAAATACGAGGCCATCCCCGACGGCGAGATGTGCCACATCACCGGCGAGGTGTACAACGACACCATCGCGCCAATCGGCCTGCCGGCCATGCCGACCGCCGGCGAGCGCCGCATCGGCGGGGTGACCGTCACGGCCACCGGCTTCTCGTCCATAGCGGGTACGGAATCAACGATCATCTCGGTGAGCAAGATCACCAATTCCAGCGGCCAGTACGAGCTCATCGTTCCGATTGGAACCTACACCGTGACCGAGTACGATTCGGCAGGCTACTTCTCGACCACGCCGAACGACACCGTCATCACCATGGCGGCTATAGGGACGACCATTACCAAGAACTTCGGCGACACCAAGCTCCCGGGCGGCTTCATCAAGATCACGGTCTGGGCGGATACGAACAAGAATTTTCTCCAGAACGCGGGCGAGCCGCTCATTCCCAATGTCAAGTGCTACGTTACCAGGGGGGGCGCGCAGGACATCCCGGTCGCCAACGGGCTAACCGACGCCAACGGACAGGTATTGCTCCAAGTGCCCGCGGACACTGTGCTCTCGATCATCGAGGTCGACCTGGACTCGATGTATTCTACCTGCGCCATCAGGCTGGGATACACGGCCGGATTAGACTCGGCGAACTACGACACCTTAAAACCACGGAGCCGGCTTGACAGCATCATCGTGCTTAGGGACTCAACCTACCGGGTGAAATTCGGGGATGTTACCGGCTTTGTTACCCTCAACCTGGGGACCACCGAGCGGGTGCTTTCTTTGATTACCCCCAACCTGGGCGAGACCGTGGATCCCCCCGGCTCCAATGACAACAGCTACGGGAACGACCCCGATTTGGTGCTGGGCACGGTCAGCGGGGGCACCTCCAACCTGTACGTCTGGTACAACCGCTACAAGAGCGCCACCACGTCATTTAACTCTATCTTCCCGTCCGGCGGCGGCGGGGTGGCCGTCCCCGACCGCTCCATTGACCTAGGCAATGACATCTGCGCAATAACCGCAGCCAATTTCAACCCCAACGTGTCCAGCGACTACGGCACCAGCGATCTGGTCTGCGGGCTGGGCAAAAACGCCACCAGCAACATCAAGTGGGAGCCGTCTGTGGACGGCAACCCCGCCAAGAATCAGGGCGATCTGACCGCGTTCATCGGCTTCGCCACCGCCACCGAAGTCCTGAACACCGACGTTACCAGCGCCGATGCCGCCATCATCGTCAATGACACCACCTGCGATTTCGTGATCGGGACCAACGACAACGTCAACCAAGGCCATCTGGAGGTGTGGCGGAACTACCGGACCAAGAATGTTACGCCCCAATTCGTGCGGGACAGCGCCTACTACAAAGCCGATTTCGCCGGTACCGTCGACTTTGGCGAGATCCGGACCATCGTGCTGGCCGACGTGGTGGACAGCTTGGGCACCGGCACCGGAGCGGGTTCCAAGGATGGGCTCCTGGACATCATCGTCGGCACCAAGACCAGCGGCACCTGGCCCAACTACAGCGGCCAGTTGGTTATCCTAAGGCGGGCCGGCCAGCAGAAGCGGTTCGTGGTGGACACCTGCGTTGCCACCGCCGGCGCCTACATCAATGCCATTGCCACTTACAACCACGGCAATTACAAGGACCTGGCCATCGGTTTTCGACTGCCGGGGGCCACTAGTACCGACTATGCCGGCGCCCTGTCATTGCTGCACAACAACGCCAACGGCACCTTTACCCAGACCGCCAAAGTAGCCATAGCCGGCGAGGTAACCTCGGTGGCCACCGGCCGGATCGACATCGACAACATTCCCGACGTGGTCTGCGGCGTTAAGACCGGCCTGAACACCGGCAAAACCCTGGTCTTCTACCAGAGCCCCACCGACTACCTGCCGTCGTCCGGCAACGATCCCTCGGGCGGCGCCTTCGGCGGCGAGGTGATAGCGGTGCGGACCGTCGCGTTCCGGCCGGTACCCGGCAAGACCGATATCGTGGTAGGCGAGCGGTTCGACCAAAGCGGTGTCAGCAAGGGCCGGATCGTAATCTATTTCAACAAGAATTAATGCGCAATGCGATCGCAGGGTCGGAGATCCGCCTGCGGCGGGAAAGGAAGGCTGAAATGAAAAACCTGAAAAACCAGAAGGGCATAGCCTTGGTCATGGCGCTGATGATCGTTTTGCTGTTGTCGGTGATGGCGGCCGGCCTGATGTACACCGTAATCAGCGAAAAGCAGATCAACAGCAGCCGGCAGAGGAACGCCGAGGCGCTCTACGTAACCAAGGCCGGAACCTACGAGGCGATCGGCCGGATCGGGTACGGGTATAGTGTGGGCAGCGAGACGACCATCACCGAGGATCTGAATGCCGCCTCCGGCATAACCCCGAACTGGTGCTGTTACATCTTCCTCAACCCCACGCTAACAGGCATCTATTGCAAACGTTCGATGCAAAGCGGGACGATTTTGCCGTACACGGTTACAGGCACGACCCTTGCCGACACTGCCCAGGCTCTGGTGGTGACATATAAAACCTACGACGCCGACGGCAACGGGACTCTCGGTAAGGAAGAGGTATATTATTACAACAACAGGACCCGGCAGATAACTTTGGGGCATACCGGCGGAACTCCGGCGGATGCCTACCCGGTGTTTCAAATCATCGCCCGCGGGCGGCAAGGCACGGCGCGTAAGACCATGATCACCGAGTTGGTCGTCACCTCGGCCAATTCCAACGTCAAAGCCGCGATCCGCAGCTATGCGCCGATAGTCTCCAGCGGAACGGTCAACATCTGCGCGCACAACCACCTGGCCACCACGCCTACCGGCCTCAATCCACCGAATTGCTATACGGCCAGGGCTGATACCGGATGGCATACGAAGAATAAAGCGGTGCATGGCGACCTGTACCAGCATTGCACGGTCTGGGGAGATTCGTTTGCAACCAAAAATGTTAATTCATACTGCACCGAATGCGGCTGCCTGCCGGGATCGGAATCGAACAGCACGATAGATTACCACGGCTCGTCGACGAAATCCCGCGGGAACCCGGACGATATCACGGATTCACCGGCCCCCATGCCCACACTGCGCGACATGTTGGGCCTGAGCGTCACGGACTATAACAGCATTACATGGAACAGCAATACCAACCCGGTGTCGGGATTTACCAAGGTGACAGGCGATCTGTCCATCACCGGCGGTTTCGCGGACGGCGAGGGCGTGTTGTATGTGACGGGCGACTGTAAGATCGTGGGCAATTACAATTTCCGGGGGCTGATATACTGCGAGGGCCAGTTCACAAACTCCGGCACCAGCTGGATCCTCGGCGCGGTGGCGGCCGCAGGAGGCATAGAGACAAAAGTATCCGGCAACACCACCATTATGTATTCCCGGGAAATGATATCGCGGGTAATTCAAAAAGCTATGGGCGGCGGGGCGACCATCATCATGCAACGCGAAGTCGATTAGACAGGTGTTCGGGTGAAAGTAAAATGGGCCGTGCCGGATTTTTCCGGGGCGGCTTTTTTGTTTGACTTTTGGCTGTTTGACTTTTGGCTTGACTTGCCGGGTAAAATCCATTATCATTAAAGGTCATTGAGTATTTGCAGAAGGGTTAAAGATTTTTTTCATATCAGCGATACCCTGAAGGATATCGCTAGAAAACATCAAGGCTTGCACTGAGCGGTGCCAAAGCGCCTCTGAGGAGGCCTCCAAAGGTATAAATCCATATGCCGCTGTAGCTCAGTTGGTAGAGCGACGCTCTCGTAAAGCGTAGGTCACCGGTTCGATTCCGGTCAGCGGCTCCAGGCTTGGCATAGGCTCGTCCGCCCCTTTGTCTGCAAAGCATGCGGTTATTCTCAGGGCAAGCTCCGCTTTAGCGTTGGGGGATCAGCGGCTCCAGACTTGGCTTTTAGCTCGTCCTCCCCTTTGTCTGCAAAGCATGCGGTTATTCTCAGGGCAAGCTCCGCTTTAGCGTTGGGGGATCAGCGGCTCCATGCTGGACATTTTTCTGGTTTCCTTATAAAAATCGTTTCCACGCCTTCTGTAATATTAGAAAAGACATGAAGCATAATAACAAACTAATGATCAACGTGGCCGGCATCCGCGGGGTGGTGGGCCAAAGCCTGACCCCGGAGAACACCGCCGGGTTCGCCGCGGCCTTTGGAACCTTCTGCGGCCAGGGCCGGGTCGTGCTGGGGCGCGATTCCCGTCATTCCGGGCCCATGCTGGAACTGGCGGTGGAGGCGGCCCTGCAGGCAGTGGGCTGCGATGTGGTCAAGATCGGGATAGTGCCCACCCCCACGGTCCAGCTGATGGTCAGGGAACTCGGCGCCAAAGGCGGAATCGCCATCACCGCCAGCCACAACCCGCCCCAGTGGAACGCGCTCAAGTTCGTCACTGCAGAAGGCATCTTCCTGAACAAAATGCAGGGACAGAAAGTGATCACGATCTATGAGCGCAAACTGCAGAGATACGTCGGATCCGGCGACCTGGGCTTTTCATTCCGCTACCAAAACGCCATTGAGGACCATGTTCAAAGGATCCTGGCCCTGCCGTTCCTGGACGTAGCCCTGATAAAAAAACAAAGATATAAGGTGGTCACCGATACCTGCCACGGAGCCGGCGGGCCGATATTCAAATTGCTGCTGAAGAAACTCGGCTGCCATGTGGCGTCGCTTTATTCCGAACCCAACGGGAATTTCCCCCGGCCCATCGAGCCCCAAGCCAGGAACCTGAAGGCGCTGGAAGC
Organism: candidate division TA06 bacterium; assembly: GCA_016208585.1. Lineage (NCBI taxonomy): Bacteria > candidate division TA06 bacterium. The sequence continues at coordinate 12,069 of JACQXR010000133.1, forward strand.
CGCCGTCAAAAAGTACAAAGCCGACATCGGCTTTGCCACCGATGCCGACGTGGACCGATTGTCCATAGTCTCGGACAAGGAAAAAGCCCTGGGTGAGGAATATTCCCTGGCCCTGGCCGCGATGTTCATGCTCCAAAACAAAAAAGGCCCGATGGTGACCAATCTTTCCAGCAGCCGGATGGTGGATGACGTCGCCGGAAGATACGGGGCCAAGGTGATCCGCACCGCCATCGGCGAAGCCAACGTGGTCCAGGCCATGAAGAAATTCCGGGCGGTGATAGGCGGAGAGGGCAACGGCGGAATAATAATCCCCAAACTCAACTACGGCCGGGACGCCACCGTCGGAATGGCCTTGATGCTTCAGTTGATGGCCAAGAGCGACCAGAGCATTTCCCAGCTGGCCGGGGAACTGCCGAAGTATTCGACGATCAAAGAAACGTTGGAAGTGAAGGATCCATCTAAATTGCTGGTCTTGGTTAAAAAGAAATACGCCGGACAGAAAATGGATGCCCGCGACGGGGTTAAGGTGATCTTCAAGGATTCCTGGGTGCATGTCAGGTCTTCGGGAACCGAGCCAATAGTTAGGGTGATTGCGGAGGCCAAGGACGGAAAGACAGCGCAAGAACTGGTCAACAGTATTAAGAAACTTTAACCCGCCATCAGCGGTGTTGATTGACTAAGGCAGACGCCCGGAATTTGTTGTGAATGACACTATTTAGTTTGTCGGGTTCAGCAAATTCAGTCCGCCAGATATTCTGACATCGGAGCACCGCTGGGCGGTAAAGATTTCTTTGGTTACTTTCTTGGTCGCAAGAAAGTAACATCAAGTTGATAGAAATATTCTGAAACATTATTAATCTGGAAACTAAAAAAGATTATGTGCGGAATAGTAGGATATATTGGCGGGGGGAAAGCCCTGCCGGTTTTGCTGGAAGGCCTAAAGCGCCTGGAGTACCGGGGCTACGACTCGGCCGGGGTCGTTCTGATCAAGGATAGCCGCCTGATTGTCAAGAAGAAGGCCGGCAAGGTCTCCGACCTGGAGCAGCTGCTGCAAGGCCAGGACCTGGACTCCGGGCTGGGCATCGGCCATACCCGCTGGGCCACCCACGGCGAGCCCAGCGACCTCAACGCCCATCCCCATGTGGATTGCAGCGGCACCATCGCCCTGATCCACAACGGCATCATCGAGAACTACGCCACGGTCAAGAAGAAACTGCTGCAGGACGGGCATGTCATCAAGACTGTCACCGACACCGAAGTGCTGGTGCATCTGATCGAGGAAATGCTCAAGAAGACCGGAGACCTGTTTACTGCGGTGCGCTACGCCCTGCTGGAGGTGGAAGGAACCTACGGCATCTTAGTGATCTCCCAAAAGGAGCCCGACAGGATCATCGCCGCCCGCAAAGGCAGCCCCATCGTGATCGGCCTGGGCGAGGGACAGAATTTCATCGCCTCAGACGCCTCGGCCCTGGTGGAGCACACCCGGCAGGTGGTCTACTTGAACGACGACGAGATCGCCTGCATCACCAAGGGCGGGTACACCGCCAAGACCATCCGGGACCAGGAGGTGGTGAAACAGGTGGAACAGATCACTTTGTCTTTGGCTCAGATCGAGAAGGCCGGTTATGCCCATTTCATGCTTAAGGAAATATACGAACAGCCGGAATCCATTTTGAACTGTCTGAGGGGGCGTTTGCGGACCGAAGAGGGCGATGCCCATCTGGGAGGCCTGTTGCCGGTGATGAACCGGCTGCTGGATGCCAAGAGGATCATCATCACCGCCTGCGGCACATCCTGGCATGCGGCCCTGGTCGGAAAATACATGCTGGAGCAGATGGCTAAGGTACCGGTGGAAGTGGACTATGCCTCGGAATTCCGCTACCGCAACCCGGTGATCGGCCCGGACGACGCCCTGTTCGTGATCAGCCAGAGCGGCGAAACCGCCGACACTTTGGGAGCGTTACGAGAGGCCAAGCAGAAGGGCGCGGCCGCGCTCGGCATCGTGAACGTGGTGGGCAGCGCCATCCCCCGGGAGACCGAGGCCGGGATCTACATCCACGCCGGGCCGGAGATCGGGGTGGCATCCACCAAAGCCTTTACCTCGCAGATCGCCGGACTGGCGCTGATCTCCATCATGCTGGCCCGCCGCAAGGGCATGGGACAGACCCGGGGAAAAGCATTAGCCGTAGAACTTGCTTCCATCCCGGACAAGGTGCGCAAAGTGTTGGAACTGGATAAACAGATAAAGCAGCTGGCCGAGGAATTCAAGAACGTCCGCAACTTCCTGTATCTAGGCCGGGGCAGCAATTTCCCCACCGCTCTGGAGGGAGCGCTGAAGCTCAAAGAGATATCCTACATCCACGCCGAGGGATACCCGGCGGCCGAGATGAAGCACGGGCCCATCGCTCTGATAGACGAGAACATGCCGGTGGTCGTTGTTGCCCCCAAGGATGCCCTGTATAACAAGGTGATCAGCAACATTCAGGAGGTGCGGGCCCGCAAGGGCCGGGTGATCGCCATCGCCAACGAGGACGATAACGAGATCAACAGTCTGGCCGAGTTCGTGATCCGGGTGCCGCGGGCGGTCAGCTACTTCGGGCCGATGGTCAACGTGGTGCCGCTGCAGCTGCTTTCGTATTATATGGCGGTGGCAAGGGGGTGCAATGTGGACCAGCCGAGGAATCTGGCCAAGAGCGTGACGGTGGAATAGCAAGAAGCCCCGATGCGAAAGCATCGGGGCTTTGTTGACTGCCCCAAGCTTTGGACCTAACCCCTGCCCCTTCCCATTGGGAAGGGTTAGGTTCAAAACTAAAACCCCGCCTTGCGGCGGGGTTCTGTTTTACATTGACACTGATTATCTCTTATGCTACAATAATTTCATGAACCAGTTCAAACTCGAATCCACCTACAAACCCACCGGGGACCAGCCCCAGGCCATTCAGCAGCTGCTGGAGGGCATCAATTCCGGGGTCAAGGACCAGGTGCTGCTGGGCGTCACCGGCAGCGGCAAGACCTTTGCCATGGCCAACGTCATCGCCCAGCTCAACCGGCCCACCCTGATCATCTCCCACAACAAGACCCTGGCCGCCCAGCTTTACGGCGAGTTCAAGGGCTTCTTTCCCCGCAATGCGGTGGAATATTTCATTTCCTATTACGACTACTACCAGCCCGAAGCCTATATCCCCTCCAGCGACACCTACATCGAAAAGGACGCCTCCAAGAACGACGACATCGACCGCTTAAGGCTGAAGTCCACCGCGGCTTTGCTGGAGCGGCGCGACGTGATCATCGTGGCCTCGGTCTCCTGCATCTATTCCCTGGGCTCGCCCGACGAGTGGAAGGAGTACGTCCTGCTGCTGGAGCAGGGCCAGCCGGCCGACTGGGAGCAGATCATGAAGCAGCTGGTGAAAATCCAGTATTCCCGCAATGACGTGTCTTTTGAGCGGGCCACTTTTAGAGTACGCGGAAATTTCATCGAGGTCCATCCCGGCGACGAGAACATCGGGATCCGGATAGAGTTGGACGATCAGAAGGTAGTAAAGCTTTCCCAGTTTGATCCCTTGACCGGCACGGTGATGGAATCGCGGGACCGGGTGGCCATCTATCCCACCAAGCATTTCGTGGTTTCCCAGCCCCGGCTGGAAACGGCCTTTCAGGGCATTGAGGAAGAATTGAAATGGCGGGTGGCCGACCTGACCAATAACGGAAAACTGCTGGAGGCCCAGCGCATCCAGCAGCGCACCAAGTACGACCTGGAGCTGATCAAGGAGCTGGGCTACTGTTCCGGCATCGAGAACTATTCCCGCTATCTCTCCGGCCGCCAGGAGGGCGAGAGGCCCTTCTGTCTGCTGGACTTTTTTCCCAAGGATTACCTGCTGATAGTGGACGAGTCCCACGTCACCATTCCCCAGATCGGCGGGATGTACGCCGGGGACCGTTCCCGCAAGGAGACTTTGGTGGAGTTCGGCTTCCGCCTGCCCTCGGCCCTGGACAACCGGCCCTTAAGGTTCCCGGAATTTGAGTCCCTGATAAACCAGGTTATTTACACCTCGGCCACCCCGGCCGACTATGAACTCAACCGGTCCAAGGGAAGAGTAATCGAGCAGATCATCCGGCCTACCGGGCTGGTGGACCCCGAGGTGGAGGTGAAACCCATCGCCGGGCAGATAGACGATCTTTTGGAACAGATAAGGCAGCGGGTGGAGCGGAAGGAACGGGTGTTGGTCACCACCCTGACCAAGAAGATGTCTGAGGACCTTTCGGAATATTTGGAGCAGGCCGGAGTCCGGGTGCGCTACATGCATTCCGAGATCAACGCCATCGAGCGGGTGGAGATATTGAGGGGCCTGCGGCTGGGCGAGTTTGACGTGCTGGTAGGCATCAATCTTCTGCGCGAAGGCCTGGATCTGCCGGAAGTATCTCTGGTCGCAATATTAGACGCGGACAAGGAAGGATTCCTGCGCTCCGAGCGCTCGCTGATCCAGGTTTCGGGCCGGGCCGCCCGGCATGTCCAGGGCCAGGTCATCATGTACGCCGACCGGATCACAGATTCCATGAAAAAAGCCCTGGACGAGATGAACCGCCGCCGCACCGTCCAACTGGCCTATAACCAGAAGCACTGCATCACGCCGTTGTCCATCATCAAGTCCATCGAAGAGGTGATGATGGCCACCTCGGTGGCCGACTCCAAGCAGCAGGCGGTGAAGGAGGAACTGGCGGCCTACCAGGTCTCCGGCCTGTCCAATGAAGAGATCATGGCCCAGTTGGAGAAGGCCATGTTTGAAGCGGCCGCGGCCATGGATTTCGAGCGGGCGGCCGTGATCAGAGACCAGATCAAAGAACTCAAGGGCGACGAGGCCCCGGGAAAGCCCAAGCGCACCGGTGGGATTAAGGCCAAGCCTGATTTCGGGGTGAAAAACATCAAAAACAATAAAAAAGGAAGGTCAAAAAAACAATGATTTCAAACCAGTAGCGTCCGGTTGTTTTTACAAGAAAATTGTAGAATGCAGATGGGGCAATGGTCTTAGAGGTTTCATCATGTAATCGATTTGAATTCAGGCTCAAAAATCACCCATTGATTCGCAAGGACTTATACCACGAAAACAGTAGTGATTTCAAACTTGAAAAAATGCGCGACGGCAACCAGCCTGCTTCTTCTTATGTCGTTGTATGCTTGTAACGCTTGGGCCGTGCCGGCTTATGACGGAAAAGGGCCTGAACCGCGGCTGGCCAAGAACGGAATGTGGCTTAATCAGGCCAATCCGCAGATGAAGGGCAAAAAGATTATCGGCAGTTGGAAGGCTTTGATCATTCTGATAGACTTTCCCGATTACCGCTGGGATCACCAAGCCGACACCAATTTCGTGAACGACAGCCTGTATTATACTACGAACCATTACGACAGCCTGGCCAACAGCCTGGGCACCTTCCGGCATCCCGGGTGCGTCAGCAACGTCACCGGCAGCATCAGGGACTTTTATATTGAAAATTCCTACGGGCTATTTGATGTGGTGTCGGCCACCACGATATGGTATACCGCTCCGGACACGTTCAACTATTACTGCAATACCGATGGGATTGCCGGGACAGATGACGATTACGGTTTTGGGTATTATCCCAATAACGCACAAAAGTTGGTGGAGGATGCGGTGGCCGCTGCGGACCCCGGTGTGGACTTTTCGCAATACGACAACGACCTCGACGGATATGTGGATGCATTGTACGTGGTCCATGCCGGCCCCGGGGCCGAGGCGTTGTCCTACCCTACCAGGGCCAACTACATCTGGTCGCATGCCTGGGGCATAGACACCCAGACCCGGGACGGGGTTAACATATCAAGCTATTCCATGGAGCCGGAGGACGGCAAGGTGGGAGTATTCTGCCACGAGTTCGGCCATGTCATCGGCCTGCCCGACCTGTACGACTATACCTATCTTTCCAGCGGAGTGGGAGAGTGGTGCGCCATGGCCGGCGGCAGCTGGGGCCACCGGGATTCGGCCGATCTCCGAGGAACAGCTCCCACCCATTTTTCGGCTTGGTGCAAGCAAGAACTGGGCTGGGTCAACCCCGTCAACCTGACCCACAACCTGCTGGGCCAGACGATCCCGCCGGCCGAGCTCAGTCCGGTCGTCTACCGGCTCTGGGACGATGGCGACTCCACCAGCAGCCAGTATTTTCTGGTGGAGAACCGCCAGAACATAGGGTTCGACAGCGGGCTTACCCGCCGGCAATTGGACTACGGGCTTCCCCGGGGCCACGGCCTTTTGATCTGGCATGTGGACGAATTGGTATACGGCAATGACGACCGCACCCACAAAATGGTGGACCTGGAGGAATCCAGCCCGGTAAACATAAACGGTTTTTATCTGGAACACTTAGATACAGTGCGGACCCTTCCCCTGGATAAATACTTGTACAATGGAAACCGGGGTGATGATGGAGATCCCTGGCCCGGTTACTGGTTGACGGATTCCGATTCCGTTCACTATAGCGGAAGCAGGGATAAATGCGACTTCAATCAGTTTTCCGTTCCTTCATCCAAAAACTATGCCGGGGCCAATACACTGGCGGGCGCTGAAAATATAACGGAGAACGGGGTCAACATCACGGCCGATCTTTTTGTGACTATAGACGCATCGGTGGCCTTTCCAGGTCTGGGCGATACCTTGGACCAGGCTGATAGCGTGAATATTATCTGGCGCTCTTCGGCGGCCGGCGGTGTGGCCTGCGACAGCCTGTACTTCAGCAGCGACAGCGGCAGCGCCTGGAGCCTGATCGGTTTTGCGAATAGCGGTGACACCTTGTACCCGTGGACTGCCCCCGCTATCAGCTCAGGCCGTTGTTTCATCAGGGTCGTTACTATAACTAATGCAGGGATCAAGGCCAACCATTTAAGCGATATGTTCGCCATAGGCCTGACCGGTGTGGCAGGAAATACGAATGAAAATCTCAAGGACTTGAAATACCGTCTGCTGCCGGCCCGGCCCAACCCTGCTCTTGGCGGCATAATCACCGTTTCTTTTGAGATTCCCAAGCCTCAAAAAATCGAACTGAGGGTCTACAATATTGTGGGGCAAACGGTCAAAGTCCTGGCCGGCGGGTTTTTTCAGGCCGGACGCCACGAAATCAAGTGGGATGGCAGGAACGAAAAGGGAATGAAATCCGCTCCCGGGATCTATTTGTATCAGTTGAAGACTCCGGACTTCAGTAAAATAAACAAGCTGGTCATCGTCAAATAATCTTTGATCAAGAACCATGAAGCTCGATCTAAAAAAAGTCAATCCCCTGATCAGGCAAGCCCTCAAGGAGGACATCGGCAAGGGGGATATCACCACCGCCTGCGCCGTAACGGATGAGGCCTGCGGCCTGGCCCTGATCCTGAACAAGCAGGAGGGAGTGCTGGCCGGGATCGAGGTCTGCCGTCAGGTGTTCCTGTCAGTGGACGAGGAACTTATAGCCGAGGCCAAAATGCCCGACGGCACCGCGCTGGAATACGGCCAGGTAGCGCTGACCATCCAGGGCAGGACCAAAAGCATTTTGACGGCTGAGCGCACCGCCTTGAACTTTATTCAGCATCTTTCCGGCGTGGCCACCGCAACCAACAATTTCGTCAAAGCAGTGGAGGGCACCCGGGCCAGGATACTGGATACCCGCAAGACCATTCCCGGCCTGCGTTATCTGGAAAAGTACGCGGTGGCCTGCGGTGGCGGCCAGAACCACCGAATGGGCCTGTATGACATGGCGCTGATCAAGGACAATCACATCGAAGCCGCCGGGGGCGTGTCTGCGGCCATCGAACAGGTCCGGCAAAAGAACAAAAAAATGAAGATAGAGATCGAGGTTCAAAGCCTGAGCCAGTTGGAAGAGGCGGCCCGGCTGGAGCCGGACATCATCATGCTGGACAACATGAAGCCCGAGGCGATGGCCGAGGCCTGCCGGATAGTCTTTTCCCTGCCGGCCCGGGATGCCGGGAAGCTCAAACTGGAGGCCTCGGGCAACGTTACTATAGATAACGTGCGGCAGATAGCCGAGTGCGGGGTGGATTACATCTCGGTGGGGGCCATCACCCATTCCGCTCCGGCGTTGGATTTTTCCCTGGGGTTAAAGTCGCTGGGCTGAATGCTAAAAAACAAGACCGCTTTTACTTTCATAAAGGCGGTTTTTTCTTGAATTGTCAATCTTTCTAAGGTATCATTACATCATGCAGTTGTTGTTAATAGATTACATAAAGGAAAACCTGAAAACCGCCGGCTTCGGCCAAAACCTTTATTACTTTGAAAAGCTGGGATCAACAAGCGATCAGCTTAAGGAGTTGGCCGAAAGCAATGCGCCGGAAGGAACAATTGTCATCGCCGAAGAACAGAAGACGGGGCGGGGCCGTTCCGGCAATTTATGGTATTCGCCGCCGGGAGCGGGATTGTATTTTTCCCTGTTGCTCCGTCCCTGCGCCAGCTCCATCAAACTGCAGGGGCTGACCCTGGCTCTGGGCTGCTCGGCTGCCAGAACCCTGGAGGGTGCCGCGGGGATGCCGGTGGAGATAAAATGGCCCAACGACATTTACTGCAAGGGGCGCAAGCTGGGAGGCATTTTGACCGAGTCCAAACTGCGGGCCAGTTTAGTCGACACTGTTGTGGTCGGGATGGGTTTGAACCTGAACAACCAAATGCTTCCGCTGGAGCTTTGCGAAACGGCCACTTCGCTGGAATTGGAATCCGGAAAGCATATCTTTAGAGAAGGCCTTTTGACAGACCTGCTGACAAACTTGGAGCGGGATTATCTGAGATTCAAGGAGCATGGTTTTTCGACCTTCGCCGAAGAACTGCGCCCCAGATTCTTTCTGAACCAGAAATGGGTGATGGTGTCAAGCGATGACGGGCAATACCAGAAGGGCGTGGTTACCGGGTTTGACGCCCAGGGCGCATTGCTGTTGCTGGATGGTGAAGGACGGAACAGATGCTGCAGTTCCGGCACCGTGGCGGAGATCGGCCAAGAATGAGACTGCTGATAGACATCGGCAACAGCAAACTGGGGCTGGCGGTTTTTTCCAATAATAAATGCGTCCGCCAGGCCAGGCTGGAACATAGCGGACAGCCGAACTACGACCGGATCTATAATTTTCTGAACAAGGCCATTGGCGTTAAATCCATCAAGGCCGCCGCCATCTGCTCGGTGGCGCCGGAGATAACCCAGCCTACCGTTGCGGCCGTCAAGCAGCTGCTGGAAATAAGCCCCCTGTTGGTTGACGGCTCCGCCCTGAAAGGTTTCAAGACCTTGTACCGGTCGCCCCGTCAGCTGGGATGCGACCGGATGGTAAATTCTTACGCCGCCGCCAGACTTTACGGAAAGCCGGTCATAGTAGTGGGTATCGGCACCGCCGTCACCTGGGACGCAGTGGATTTTTTAGGGCGGCATTTGGGCGGAGCCATTGCCCCTGGCCCTTTAACCATGTCCAGAGCCTTAAACGACAAAACCGCCCTGCTGCCGTTGATCCCTTTCAAACGGGCCAAAACCGGCATCGGGCGCGACACCGCCGGAGCTATAGAGTCCGGAATTTACTGGGGAACCATAGGGATGGTAAAAGAACTTGTCTCAGTCATATCTGCCGAGATGAAGGAACGGCCCAAGATAGTGATCACCGGAGGCCTGGCCGGAATAGCCGGGCCGCACATTAAAAATTCAATAACCGACCAACTGCTGATCTACAAGGGATTGAACCTGGCGCTGCAGGAAAAAGAGGGAGCTCCGGTGCGCTAACCAAGGCCTGCGTGCTATAACTACGGAGTGGCCGGGGGATGAGTTCGGGAGAAGAATATGAAGGCCGTGTCTGTGCGCCTGCCTATGCCGAAGCTTGCCTACGCTGAAGCTTCGCGCAAGCAGGCGGCTACGCGCAGGCAGGCCTGTCCGCCGCACAAGCGTGAACGGCCTGGGATGACTGGATTTACATTCCTTAGCCCAGCCGTTAACGGCTGGGCTAAGGATGGATGCCACAGCTAACAAAGGCCATTCATGGTCTTACAGCGCGGCGGCTGGCAGTCAGCAAGGATAAACGCTGCCGCCGGGGGGAAACAACCAATTTTGGTAAGAAGAAGAGAGGTAAGCTTTACATGGCCATTGACATCATCATAAACGCCACCGACCGCGAGATGCGGATCGCGGTGCTGGAGGACGAGGGCAAGCTCTCCGAGTTTTGGGTGGAACGGCCCCAGGAAACGCTGTCGGTGGGCGACATTTACAAAGGGGTGGTGGAAAAGGTGTTGCCGGGGCTTAACGCCGCCTTCGTCAACATCGGCGCCTATAAAAGCGGCTTCCTGTCGCTGGACGACGCCATCTTCGACCTGAGCGATCTGGCGGATGAGGAAACCAGCCGTCCCGCCTTCAAGCCCCAGAAGGCCGCCTTAAAGGCCGGACAGCAGATAATGGTCCAGATATCAAAAGAACCGATGGGCAGCAAGGGACCCCGGCTGACTTCCTATGTTTCTTTTCCCGGCCGCTTTTGCGTGCTGGTGCCCAATCAGGGCGGAATCGGCATCTCCCGGAAGATCGAGAACCGGGAGGAGCGTTCCAGGCTGCGCAAGGCGCTGCAAGCCTCGTTGCCCAAGGGATCCGGCCTGATCGTTCGGACCGCCGCCGCCGGCGAGGACCAAAAGACCCTGGAACGCGACGTCAAGGAACTGGCCAAGGATTGGCAGCAGGTTCAGAAGCAATACGCCCGGACCAAAGCCCCGTTCCGGGTGCACGCCCAGCCGCCCTTCATCGTCAGCCTGCTAAATGATCTGGCCTCCTACGACATTCACAGCATTGTAACCGACCACCGGGAGACCTATAATCAGATCGCCGGTTATCTGAAAGGGGCCGATGACGGGCTTAAGAAAAAACTGCTGTGGTACCGGGAGGAACTGCCGCTGTTTGAGGCTTATCAGGTGGAGTCCCAGGTGGAGAAGGCGCTGAACCGCCGAATCTGGCTGAAAAGCGGAGGCTACATCGCCATCGACCAGACCGAGGCCCTGACCGCGGTGGACGTCAACTCCGGAAAATTCACCGGCAAGAAGGACGCCGAGACCATGGGGCTGAAAGTGAACCTGGAGGCGGCCCAGGAGATCGCCCGCCAGGTGCGCTTAAGGGACATCGGCGGGATCATCGTGGTGGATTTCATCGACATGAAATACTCCCAACACCGCAACCGGGTGCTGCAGGAATTCACCCTAGCGGTCAAGTCTGACCGCTCCAAACCCAATGTTTACGCCATTTCGCCGCTGGGCCTGGTGGAGATGAGCCGCAAGCGGATCAAGCCCAGCCTCTGGCAGTCTTTGACCGAGACCTGTCCGGCCTGCCAGGGGGCGGGAAGGATTTTTACCGCTTATACCAGCGCCCAGATGCTGGAACGCAAGGTGCTCTCTTTAAAACCGGAGTTGAGAAGACGCAAGTTGTCCATCAAGACCGGCAACCTTTTATTCGACTATCTCTCCGGCCCCGGCCAGGCCATAATCAAAGCGCTTAACCGGGAGCTTAAAACGGAATTAAGGATCTCTTCCGACCGCAAGATGCCGGTAAATTCTTTTAAGATCATTAATTTGGAGAATGAACAGGAGATAGCCTGACGCAGATTTTTCCCGTCAAAGCTAAAAAGCGAGAGTTGATCTCGCTTTTTTATTGATAAAAATATGCATATTCACTGCATTTTAGCTTAAAACGATATTTAGTATTGACAGCCGGTTAAGTTTGTTATAAAATATTAGACTTACATGGTTTAAAACGATAGTTTGGGCTCTAAAAATTGCCGGGATGGTGAAACTGGTAGACACGTACGTTTGAGGTGCGTATGGCGCAAGCCTTGTGGGTTCAACTCCCACTCCCGGCACCATTATTGCTCCTTGCCGGACGATAGTCCGCCGTAGGCTGATGGGAAATACCAGCCGTAGGAGGACACCATTCCGAAAAATGTCGGACATAAAACGCCGTTCACTCTTGCATTCTTCTAAACTCCAATGAAAGGCCTTGAGTTATGGTGTTCGTCAAACATATCTTTGACCAGCATTGCGCCCACCAGATGTTAAAGCTGTCCATCAATGCCTTCAACCAGGGCGATTACCAGACGGCCATAGATCATCTTACCGTGATCCGCTCGCACGAAAGTTCGGTGAGGAGGCGGTGCAGCGAGGTGGTCCTTTTTTATTTGATAGAATCACACACAGCTTTGGGGAAAATATACTGGCAGCGGGGCAGCTTGGAAGACGCCATAGAGGAATACCATACCGCCCTGGGCCTGGCCCCCAAATACGCCGACCTGTATTTCACTCTGGGCAAGATATATTCCGAACATAAAGAGCCGGCCAAGGCCAGGCAGGCGTTGGAACAGGCCTTGTTGATCAATCCCAATTACAACGAAGCCAAGCTGAATCTGGCCTTTCTGGAGGCCCAGGCTGGAAACAACAAACGGGCCATGGAGATATTCCAGGGGCTGTCACAGACCGACAGTTTTTACGACCAGGTGCTTTACGACAAGGCCCTGTCCCAGGCCGCCAGATCCGACTACCGCTCGGCTTTCAAGTTACTGGCCCAGGCCTTCCGGATAATTCCCGACCGGTCACGCTCGCTTTGCGCCATGGGCCAAGATGCCCACCGGGAATGCCGTTACGAAGAGGCCATCAAATATTACCATCAGGCCAAGAAACTGCAGCCCAAATACGCCGATGTTTACAATCTTTTGGGGGTCTGCCTGGCCCAGAAGGGACAGAACAAGCGGGCTATCGCTCAGTTCCAAAAAGCGGTAAAGCTGGCGCCTCGTTTCAGCCGGGCCTGGCTGAACCTGGCCTATGCCTGGGATCAGATGGGACAGGCGGCCAAGACAAAAACAGCGCTGGCTAAGGTGCTGGTCATAGATCCCAACAACCGCCTAGCCAACCAGCTGGCCAGAAAAATGATGACTGAAGCTGCCGCCAAGAGAGGCAAAGGCGATGTCCGAAAGTAGGGATTATTACGGCATCCTGGGCGTGGACCGGATGGCGGGGGAGAACGATATCAAAAATGCTTACCGCAAGCTGGCCTTGAAATACCATCCCGACCGCAACTCCGGAGAATCCAAAGCCGGCTTGGCCAGCACCTCTTTTCAGGCTGTTAACGAAGCTTATCACACCCTGATTGACAAGGAAAAAAGGGCCAAGTACAACAAGGCTCTTTCCGACAAATCCGCCGGAGTGGAAGGGGCCACGATTCAGTCCAATCAGGCCGAGATGTCCTACCGCTACGGGCTGGAGGCCTATAAAGCAGGCCAGTTCAAACGGGCGGTGGAATATTTTAGGGTGGCGGTAAAGCTTAATCCCAAAAAAGCCATCTATTTCAATCGTTTAGGACTGTCCGTAATCAAAGCTAACGGGCCGTTGGAAGAGGCCAGGGCCAACTGCGAGCGGGCCATCCAGATCGAGATGTATAATCCGGATCACTACCTCAGCCTGGGGATAGTGTACCAGACTGCCGGAATGAACGACCAGGCCCGGGATCAGTTTAAAGAGGCTTTAAAATGGGATCCCAAGAACGTCCAGGCCCAGAAACGGCTGGAGATGGTGGGCAAGGGCGACAAGGGTTTTCTGGGAGGCCTTTTCGGCAAAAAATAATCCAGGCAGGCGCCAGTCCAATTATGCATTAACTGTTCTGAAAAATTTAAAAAATAAAGTTTTGAGGTGATCATATGGATTCGGCCAGCAGCAATTATGAAAAACTGTTGAAGGAATTGACCGATCTCATCCCCGGAGCGGTCTCGGCCAACCTGACCGGCGTTGACGGGATCGGCATCGCCTTCTACAACATCGACCCGGCCTTTGACCCCACCCTGGCCGACGCCGAGTTTGCCACTATGCTGGCCGCCGCCAACCGGGCGGCCCAGAACCTGACGGTGGGGGACATTTCGGAACTTATCTTTACCACCGGAAAAATCACCATCATCCTCAGGATGGTGGGGATTGATTTTTATCTGGGGGTGGGCCTGCAGGCGGGAGTGGGCAACATCGGGATGGCCCGGCTGCAGATGAGAAGGGCGGTGGAGGCCTTCGTCAGGGCGCTGTATTGATTTAACAATAAAACTTTTAAACGGTAAAAGCCACCAAAGAAGCCTATCAAGAACTGACCTCGGCACAGGTTGACGCCATAGTGGGTACTTTTGGGAAAAACAGCCCGCTTTCGCAAAAAATCAAGAAAATGCGATTCTATGTTCAAAGTGGCTCTATATAGGCAGTAAAAAAGCCCCTAAATAGTGTCCATTTATAGACTGCCGGATTGTCATTCCCGTGCTTGCGCCCCGCCAGGGCGGGACTTCAGCGCGCAGGCGTGAAATTTGTCCTCGTGAAAACGGGGAACGGGAATCCAGTAGTTTCAATAGGTTTTGGATTTCTGCTGGAGTTTATGCCGAAGCTATGAGGTGCAGGAATGACGGAAAAAGGACTTTATAAACAGACACTAAATAGCGGTTTTTGCAGAAAAACCAAGGTTATAAAGGTTGTAACCCAGGTTAGGAAGGTTATAACCAAGGTTACAAGGGCTGTAACCAAAGTCGGAATGGTTATTACCCAGGTAAGAACCTTTCTTACCAAGGTCAGAATGGTTCTTACCAAGAACAGAAGGCTTATAGCCCAAGTTACAAGGGCTGTAACCAAGGGCAGAAAGCTTATAACCTAAGTTTTAAGGGGTATAACCAAGGTCAAAAAGTTAAATCTATATTCCTCTAAGCTTGCTTTGAGGTTACCTTATAAGGGAAAGTTTGAAAACCGTAAGGTTTTCATTTAGATCAAAATTTCCTTGAGATACCTCGCAGCTTGCTGCGAGGAGATTCATTAACCGGAGAAAAAGAAAATTGCCAAGCCACAACCAAAACCATCCCGACCAGGCCGGCCAGGTGATAGAAAGCATCGCCCTAAGGGAGCAGGAACTTCAGGTCATGCTGAACCAAGCCCGGGCCGAAGCCGACCGGATTATAACCGAGGCCAGAACTCAGGCCGATCAATTGTTGAAAACGGCCGGCCAGGAACTGTTGCGGCAGGCCGAGCAGCAGAAAAAGGAGGCGGCCCAGGAGTCGGCCGATCTCAGGGAACAGCGGATGAGCCAGGCCCGAAAAGAAGTGGAAAACCTTCAACAAAAATCCCAGGCCCGTCGCCGGCAGGCGGTAGAGGCAGTGGTGCAGATGGTTCTGCCGGAGGAGCGATAACAGCATGATTGTGGCGATGGCCAAAGCCCTGATAATCGGCCCTAAAAATCTGCAATCCCAGGTTATCAAAACATTGCAAGCTATGGGGCGGGTCCATCTATCGGGCCTTGATTGGGATCGGCATAATTTAAAATCCTATACTCTCAGCCTGGAACAGCAGACCCGCAAACAATGGTTGGAGAAGATCAATTCCGAGATAGATCAATTTTTGGTACTGACCGGCTTCCAGGGCAAACCGGACAGGCTGGTCAATCCGGACTGGGACGGCCTGCCGGACCTGATCTCCGGGTATCAGCAAAGGGCCAAAGCGCTGGCCCGGGAGAAAATGGAGTTGGAGGACGAGCTTTCCTTGGTGGAAAGCTACCGCGGAGCATACCAGGCCCTGGCCCCGCTGATGTCCAAACTGGAGAACAGCCATAAGGTCAAAGCCTTCGGTTTTTTGCTCAAAGGCAATGATGTCAAAGCAGTGAAGGCGCTGGCCCTCCAGCTTAGCAAGATCACCTCCGGCCGCTGCGAGGTCTACAGTCATTCCTTGAACGACGGCCGGAGCGCGGCCCTGGCGGCTTATCACAGCTCCGATAGCGAAAAGATAAAGGGCTTCTTCTCCAAGGCCGGCATCAGCGAACTGAGACTGCCGGCGGCCATGGAGGCCCGGCCCATGACCGAAGTGGTGGCTTTGCTCAAGGAAAAGGCCTCGGCCCTGCCAAAAAGATTGGAAGAGATCGGACGGGAGCTGGCTGAATTGTCGCGTTCGTCAGGTCCCGTTTTGCTGGGATACCGGGAGCTGATGGCTGACGAGCTTTCCCGCTTCGGGGCCTCGGCCCAGACCGGTCGGGGAAGTTTGACCTTCGTGGTGCAGGGATACCTGCCTCAGAGCCAGGTGGAGGAATTAAAAGACCTGCTGCGGAAGGAGTACCAGGACCAGGTCACCGTGCAGATAGTGGAGATAGACCATCACCAGGCGGACAAGGTCCCGGTGATCCTCAAAAACCGCAGCCTGATCAAACCATTTGAATTGTTGCTCTCCATCTTCAGCCCGCCCCAATATGGAACGGTTGACCCCACGCCTTTTATAGCATTTTTCTTTCCCCTGTTCTTCGGTTTTATAGTCGGCGATATAGGATATGGTGTTGTAATGTTGGTTGCCTCTATCCTGGTTATGATCAAACTTAAGCATAATGCCCTGGCCAAATCGCTTTCCACTATTTTCCTGTTCTGCGCTGTATGGACCACTGTTTTCGGGGTCATCTTCGGGGAACTATTCGGAGATTTCGGCGAGCACATGCACTGGATCAAACCGATGGCCGAAAACCTCAACCGCCTGAGCAGCGAATCCATCATGACCCTTCTTAAAATGGCGATACTGATCGGCGTGATCCAGGTCTATGTGGGTTTTGGCATCATGTTATACATCGGCATCAAGCATCGGAACCTGCATCACATCCTGGAACCGGTGGCCTTTGCCCTGGGAGTGTTGGGCGTTTTCGGGATATTTTTTACCATGATGCTCAAACTGCTGCCGGCTTCGTTGCTGTGGCCGTCGATAGTTCTGACCGGGGCCAGCGCCGCTACCCTGGGCATACTGGCCGGGGTGGCCGGTCCCATTGAAATATTCGGCGCCGTCGGCAATATCCTGTCCTATGCCCGTCTGTTCGCCATCGGGCTTTCGGCGGCCTACCTGGCTTACGCCGCCAACCTGATCGGCCGCACCATCGGGGGCCTGCCCGGATTTTTGGTGGCGGCCTTGGTAGTACACCCGCTGTTCTTTGCCTTGGGCCTGATCAGTCCCATTATGCAGCCTTTTCGTCTTCAGGTGGTGGAGTTCCTAACCAAGTTCAAATACCACGATTATCCAGGCAAACAATATAAACCATTAAAAACAATAGGAGGTAAGTAAATGCGGAAACTTTTGGTTTTGGTACTGTTATCCCTGATCCTGCTGCCCCTGGCTTCAATTGCTTTGGCCCAGGAGCACGGCCAGGCCCCAGCCACCGAAGCCCAGCCGGCCGCCCCGGCCGCCAACAACAACAGCATAGTAATCTGGAAGGCCCTGGGAGCCGCCCTGGCCATCGGCGTGTCGGCCTTTGCCACCGCCTGGGCCCAGAGCCGGATCGGTTCGGCCGCGGCCGGCGCCATGGCCGAGAAGCCGGAGATCGGCGGCGTGATGATCGTGCTGGAGGCCCTGCCCGAGACCATCATCATCCTGGGGTTCGTGATCGCCATCATGATAGTGGGGATCAAGTAGTTATTTTCGGAGGTTTCTTTGACGGGCGCTGCCGGGTAAAAAGCGGCGCCTGTCAAAAGCTTTTCTTTAGCTAAAGTGCCCCGGCCCTTTAATTCGCAATTGATGAAATCAAATTTAAATATAGAACTCAATATGGAATCGGAACTTTTAAAAGTAATAGAAAATGAAGCCCAGGCCGAACGGCAGAGGATCCTGAACACTGCCCGGCAGGGCGCCAAAGAAATCCAGGAAAAAACCCTGGCTCAGGCCGCTCAGCTGAAGCAGGCGCAGGAAGCTTTAATTCTATCTGAAAACAACATTTCCCGGGCCAAGGCTCAAAGCGCCGCTCACCTGGAGGCCTCGGCTTTGATTTTATCCGCCAAAGACCAAATCATCAGCGGCATTTTTGCCGAAGCGGCCCAGGAGCTCAATTTGCTGAGCGGGGCCCCGCTGAAGAAGGCTCTTAAAAGCCTGATGGCCGAAGCCTGTTCCCAGTTCGGTTCCGGCATGGTGGTGACGGTGAAAAAAGAAGATCTGTCATTAGCCCAGCAGATAGCCAAGGAACTGAAATTAGACGCCAAGTTGGAAGCGGACCCTCTGGTCAAAGACGGGGTAATCGTCTCCAATCCTGACAGAACCGCAGTGGTGCTGAACCGCTTTGCCGACCGGATGGCCCGGGCCAAACCAGCTTTAACCTCGTCATTAGCGCAAATATTGTGGGATTGATATAATGCCGTCGGATTATGGTTACATAAATGCCAGGATCAGGGGGCAGCACAGCCACCTTTTGAAGCCGGTGGCATATGAAGAACTTTTAGCCCTGCCCGGATACCAGCCGCTGGAAAAATGGATGGAGTCCAGCCCTTATTCCAAGCAGTGGCAGCTGGCCAAGGCCCGCTATCATGGGATAGAGGCGCTGGAGT
Source organism: candidate division TA06 bacterium (assembly GCA_016208585.1). NCBI lineage: Bacteria > candidate division TA06 bacterium. The sequence continues at coordinate 30,409 of JACQXR010000133.1, forward strand.
GGTCTCTGGAAAAAAACTTTTGCCAGGCCACAGAACTGCTTTTGAAAATAGCCGAAGGACAGCCGCGCGATCTGATCACCATCATCTTAAGGCGCTGGGACCTTTCCAACCTGATCGCGGTGGCCCGCGGCATTCACGGCAGTTGGTCGTCAGTCGAAATCCTTAAAAGCATATTGCCGGCCGGCGGCATCAGCGAAGTGAAATTACAGGAACTGGCTAACCAACCGGATATGGCCGGCCTGACCGATACCCTTTATACCTGGGGAGATGATTTTCATCAGCCCTTTAAACACGCGCTGGAAGAATACCAAAAGGAAAAGGGCCTGGCTCCGGTGGAACTGGAGTTATACAAATATTATTATTCGTGGGTCTTTAAAAAACTCCCGCTATGGGGGGACGATTCCGCATCCCTGAAAGTTCTTTTCCAGCGGGAGATAGACATCCTTAACGCCAAGGCCCTGAAAAGGCTTAAAGAAAAAAAAGATCTGGCGGCAGAATCAATTCCCAAATATTATATTCCCGGAGGAACTCTCCTGACCAAAGAATGGTTCATAAAATATTTCGACCGCAAGGAGGGCCCCAAGGTCCTGTCCTCGCTGAAGGGGACGCGTTATTACGAATACCTGTTCCGGCCGGGCCGCGACCTAAAATCGGAAGAGAAGCTGGAGCAAGAGCATTTCCGGGAATTGTCCCGACGTTACCAGGGGAACCCGCTGGGAATTGATCTGGCGCTGGGCTTCCTCTGGCAGAAATATTACGAGGTCATCAACCTGCGGCTTCTGGCCCGGGGCAAATTTTACGGTATAACCGGCGATCAGATCAGGGATCAGCTGTTGCTGTGGTAACCATTCAAAAGACTGCTAACAAACAGGTAAAAGGGTTTCGGGATGAAAAAATATTGGATGTTGCTTCTGGCGGCCGGCCTGGCGTTTCCGGCCTTGGCCGTGGATCCGCCGGCCAACCTGAAGGTCTGCGATGCTCCCAATGACGACGGCCGTTCGGTGACAATAACCTGGAATAAATCAGCTGCCGAAACCGCCGATCCGGTTTCGTTTAAAGGGTACCGGGTTTTGCGGGCCGAATCGGCAAGCGGGCCTTATGCCGAAGCGGGTTTTGCGTTCCCGGGCAGCGTCGAGTTCGCCGATAACGCCGTCGCTCCCGGCGTTCAGTACTATTACAAGCTCAACGCCGTCACTTTTTCCGACTCCGCCCAAACAGAGCCCGCCGGTCCGGTAATCTCCAGCGCCCAGTGGTTCAACGTCGCCCGGGTCAATATTCTGATAGCTTTTCTGGCCTTTACCGGGCTGATTCTGCTGTATATTTACAAGGCCCGGCACGGCGCCGACCTTTTTGTGAGGCGCATCGCCGGCCTTCAGGCGGTGGATGAAGCCATCGGCCGGGCCACTGAAATGGGGAGGCCCATCCTCTATCTGCCATCGGGCGGCCTTTCGGCGGTGTCTGACATTCAGACCCTGGCCAGCCTGGTGATACTGGGCCGGGTGGCCAATAAGGCGGCCGAATACGACACTCCGCTTTTAGTGCCCTGCTCCGATCCCCTGGTGATGACATTGGCCCAGGAGATCGTGAAATCCGGCTATATGAACGCCGGCCGGCCCGACGCCTACCGGGCGGAAAACATCCGCTACCTGACCAACGAGCAGTTTGCCTACACCGCCGGGGTGGACGGGATGATGGTGCGCGAGAAGCCGGCCGCCAATTTCATGATCGGGACATTTTACGCCGAATCGCTGATACTGGCCGAGACCGGCTATTCCACCGGGGCCATCCAGATCGCCGGCACCGCCATGATCACCCAGCTGCCGTTCTTTGTGGCGGCCTGCGACTACACTTTGATCGGCGAGGAGATTTACGCCGCCTCGGCCTATCTCTCCAAAGAGCCGGTGCTTTTGGGCACCATCAAGGCCCAGGACTGGGGCAAGGCGGCGGTGATATTTTTGATCCTGGCCGGAGTTCTGCTGCAAACTTTGGCCTTAAAATTCCCGTCGCTGGGTTTCTTTTCTCGCTGGCTGATGCCGCGGTAATAGTTTAACAACCTTTTCAATCCGCAGATTACACAGATTTTCGCAGAAATATACAAAGATTGTTTTGTTCGGTTAAACTGGGGATAAAATACTTTTCAGGTTAGATAGTCCTATGAAACAAAACATCCGGCGCTAATTGCGGGAGACATAAAATGAAAAAAACCATTCCCTTAGTGATCACCTTTCTGATAGGATTTTACATGATCCTGGCCTTCTTCGTGCCGCATCCTATGGTGGCCAATTCGGCCCAGGAGATGCAGTCCTGGGAGATAATCATCGTGGCCTTTACCCTGGTGCTGGGAATCGGCAACCTGGTGTTCGTCCATGCCGAAAAGATCCAGCGCCGCCGCCAGGGCTGGTTTTACAGCCTGACCCTGCTGATCTGCCTGGGCGCCATGATGGCGCTGGGATTGTTCGGGGGCATCAAGGAAGGCACATCTTATTACTGGCTATATGACAATGTGATGGCTCCGTTGTCCTCGGCCATGTTCTCGCTGCTGGCTTTTTTCATCGCTTCGGCGGCCTACCGGGCTTTCCGGGCCCGCAACAAGGAGGCCACACTATTGCTGATCGCTGCGGCCATCATCATGATCGGGAGGGTGCCGCTGGGAAGCTGGCTGTGGCAGCATATCCCGCTCTTGGGCGCCAAGTTTCCCATCCTGCTGGACCAGGTGACCCGGTGGGTGATGGAGGTTCCCAATACGGCCGGCCAGAGGGGCATCAAGATAGGAGCCGCCCTGGGCGCGGTCTCCATGGCCCTGCGGATGCTTTTGGGCATAGAGCGTTCCTACCTGACCACCGGCGGCAATTAGAAGGAGGATGGCAAACATGCGCAATTTCCTGGAAAGACTAACCCGGATAGACCGGCGCTGGATATTTTTGGCCCTGGGCCTGACCGTGGCCCTGGCTCTGCTGATCAATGTCAAGCTGCCAATGACCGTTTCCGGCGACGTGCGGCAGGCCTACGATCTGCTGGAGAAACTGCCCGAGGGAAGCCCGGTGCTGTTCTCCTGGGATTACGATCCCGGCTCCATGCCCGAGCTCTATCCGCTGTCGGCCGCCATGCTGCGCCATGCCATGCGCAGGAATCTTAAGGTAGTGATGATGGGCCACTGGGTCACCGGGATCCCGCTGATCGAGAAACAGGTGTCCGAGGTGATCCGGGTTGAATTCCCCGATAAAGTTTACGGACGCGATTACGTCAATCTGGGCTATAAATCCGGGCAGGCGGTGCTGGTGGTAACCATGGCCAAAAGCATTGCCGACGCCTTTCCCCAGGATTATTACAAGAACAAGACCGACACCCTGGAGCTGATGAGATCGGTCAAGTCGCTCAAGGACATGGGGGCGGTGGTCTCCTTCTCGGCCGGCGATCCCGGGCTGATAATGTGGATCCAGTTCGCCTGGCAACGTTTCGGGGTGCCGGTTACCGGGGGCTGCACCGCGGTCTCGGCCCCGGAGTTTTCGGCCTACCTGCAGTCGGGGCAGCTGATGGGCCTGATGGGAGGGATGCGGGGCGCAGCCGAATACGAGGCGCTGGTCAAGCATCCGGGCGCGGCCTCCACCGGGATGTCGGCCCAGAGCCTGGCCCATTTTCTGATCGTCGGTTTCATCCTGATCGGCAACCTAGCTTATTTCCTGACCCGCAAAAAGGAGGACAAGTAAAATGGCGCTGTTTGGAATATGGCTGGCCGCGCTTTTAACGCTTTGCATTTACAGCTTTCTGTACAAGGACAATCCCCTGTACAAGTTTGCCGAGCATGTCTATGTGGGGATTTCGGCCGGTTACTTCGTGGCGGCCGAGTTCCATAACGTGGTATTGCCCAACCTCTGGATCCCGCTGACCACGAATTTCGCCCACAAATATTACCTGATCATCCCGGGAGTGATGGGTCTGCTGGTATTCTTCGCCTTCTCCCGCAAATACAACTGGCTGTTGCGTTTTCCGATTTCGATGGTGGTGGGGATGGGCGCCGGGCTTTCTGTGACCGCCTTTTTATCCACCGATGTCCTGGCCCAGACCCAGGCTACTTTGATCCCGATGAACAGCCTCAACAATTTCCTGCTGGTGCTGGGGGTGCTGGCCACCCTGGTTTATTTCTTCTTTTCGGCCGAGCACAAGGGTTTTGTGGGGGCCGGGGCTAAGCTGGGGGTTTGGTACCTGATGATCGCCTTCGGCGCGGCTTTTGGATATACGGTGATGGCCCGGATATCGCTTTTGATCGGGCGGATGCAGTTTTTACTGGGCGACTGGCTGCACATACTCAAGTAGAAAAGCCCTTTAGCCACAAAGGCACTGCTTTTGTTAATTGTTAATCGTGGTTGTATCTTAGTGTGCTGTGGCTTGGTGTGAGAAAGTAAAAATATAGTAAAGGACTAATGAACCGTTTAGCCATAATAACCGACAGCGGCACGGCCACCGGGTTCCGGTTGGCCGGGGCTGAGACCTTTGAGGTCAAAGACAACCGGGAGATGCAGGAGAAGGTGCTGGAACTGATCAACACCGAAAGCTACGGGCTGATCGCGGTCAACGACCAGCTGGCCGGGGACTTGGGCGAGGACGTGGCCCGGGCCCTTAAAAACAAGGCCCTGCCGGTGGTGCTGCCGTTCCCGGTGCCCAGGGAGGGACAGGTGATCAGCGGGGAGCAGTATCTGGCCAAATTGGTGAAGGACGCCATAGGGTTTTATGTTAAGTTGAAATGAACGACCTAACCCCCGGCCCCTGCCCGTGGCGGGAAGGGGTGTAGGGACACGATGTGTCGTGTCCGGTGTAATATTAAGGCAACCAAAATTAAAACAGGAGGTCTGCCATGCTGCGCAAAGTCTTTCTAAGTGCTGTGTGCCTGCTTTTGGCAACAGCCGCGTTTGCCCAAACTCCGCGCAAGACCACTTTGGCTGTAATGGATCTGTCCACTACCGGCATTTCCAAGAGCGACGGGGCCATCTTGACCGACGCGTTGCTTTCGTATCTGGTCAATACCAATTATTACGAGATCGTGGAGCGTTCCAAGCGGGACGAAATATTAAAGGAACAGGGCTTTGCCCAAAGCGGGGCCTGCAACGA
>JACQXR010000134.1 GCA_016208585.1 candidate division TA06 bacterium
ATAGAACTAAAGAACGACCAGCGGCTGCTCTCCGGCATCTCGGAATTCGACCGGGTCACCGGCGGCGGCCTGGTATCCGGCTCGCTGACCCTGATTGGCGGCGATCCCGGCATCGGCAAATCCACCCTGACCCTGCAATTGGTGGACAAGCTGGCCACTGCCGGGCAAAAAGTGCTTTATGTCTCCGGCGAGGAATCGCCGGCCCAAATAAAACTCCGGGCCCAACGTTTGCAGGTAAATTCCGAGAACCTGCTGTTATTGTCGGAAACCATCCTGGAGAACGTGCTGGAAACCGTCCATAAACTATCGCCTGATATATTAGTGGTGGACTCCATCCAGACCATTTACCGGACCGATCTGGAATCCGCCCCCGGCTCGGTGGGCCAGGTACGGGAATGCGGAGCCGAGCTGATGCGGCTGGCCAAGACCGATAACGTGGCCACTATTCTGATTGGTCATGTTACCAAGGAAGGCGTCATTGCCGGGCCCCGCACCCTGGAACACATGGTGGACACCGTGCTGTACCTGGAAGGCGAGCGGCATCATGCTTACCGGATCCTGCGCTCGGTCAAGAACCGCTTCGGTTCCACCAACGAGATCGGGGTTTTTGAAATGCAGGAATCGGGCATGGCCGAAGTATCCAACCCCTCCAAGGTTTTTCTGTCGGAGCGCACCCGGGAAATACCAGGATCCGCCGTGGTCTGTTCGCTGGAGGGCACCCGCCCCCTGCTGGTGGAGATCCAGGCGTTGGTGTCCCCGGCTTCCTATGGCAATCCCCAGCGGGTTCCCACCGGATTCAACCACCGCCGGTTGTCCATGCTGCTGGCGGTACTAGAGCGCCGGGCTGGTTTGAACCTGGGCATGCATGACGTTTTTGCCAACATCGCCGGGGGCTTGAAGCTGGAAGAGCCGGCCGTCGACCTGGGGATAGCCGCAGCGGTGGCCTCAGCCTTCCGGAACAAGAACGCCGACCCCGATACCGCGGTGGTCGGCGAGATAGGCCTGGGCGGCGAGATCCGGAGCGTCAGCCAGCTGGACAAGCGGATCAATGAGGCCCAGAAACTGGGTTTCAAGAGGATGCTCATCCCGGCCCACAACCAGAGGACGGCCGGCAATTCAAAGATCCAGTTGGTAGAGGTCCGCTTTCTGTCCGAAGCCCTGCAGGCCTTGATATCTTAAGCGCTGCAAACAGCAACGATTATTTAGTTAACAAAACTTTTTACCGCTAAGACGCGAAGCTCGCAAAGCTTTATTTTTTATAGGTTCCTTGGCATACCCTTCGGCACGGCTCAGGGCATGCTTTGTGACCTACGCAATAAGAAAAGGAGATCTATGAAGATCCGAAAGCTCATCACCACCGATTATCCCGAGCTGATCAGGCTCTGGGAGCGGGCCAAACTGCCGGCCAAGCCCAAGGGCCGGGACAGCAGAAAACATATCGCTAAAGAGATGGCCTGTAATCCAGGCTTTTTTATCGGAGCCTTTGACCGGAACCTGTTGATCGGGTCGGTCATCGCCTCCCACGACGGCCGCAAGGGCTGGCTGAACCGGATCGCGGTGGATCCCGACTACCGCCGTCTGGGGCTGGCTCAAAAACTGACTCTGGCCGGAGAGAAGGCTTTAAGAAAGCAGGGCATTAAAATATTCGGCCTGCTGATCCACGAATACAACACGGCTTCGCTTAAGCTGGCTAAAAAGATGGGTTATAAGGTTCACGGCGACATTCTCTATCTGACCAAAAGGAACGAGGAGCACATCTAAATGACATACGTATCGGCGATCATCGTGGCCGCCGGCAGCGGAGAGCGGCTGGGAGCCAAAGTTCCCAAGGCTTTTGTAAAGATCAACGGCCGTCCCATGCTGGAATACTCAATGCAAGCTTATCAGGAATGCAAAAACGTTAAGGAGATAATCCTGGTAAAACCGCCTTCCCATCGGATCAACGGTTTGAAGCATTTTGCTCAATATTCGAAACTTTCGGCCATCGTTTCCGGCGGCAAAGAACGGCCGGACTCGGTAAGGGCCGGGTTGAATAGGGTTTCCCCCGATTCCGGCATCGTATTGATCCACGATGCCGCCCGGCCTATGATCAGAACAGAGCAGATCAACGCAGTGATCCAGGCAGCAAAAAGGTACGGAGCAGCCATTCTGGCTTCTCCTGTAAGCGACACGATCAAAAAGGCCAATGCCGGCAGGATCACCGGAACGATTGACCGCTCGCAATTATGGAAGGCCCAGACCCCCCAAGGCTTTAGAATGTCGGTTCTGAAAAGATCCCATTTTAATCGGAAGAATGTCCCTGCTACCGACGACAGCCAATTGGTGGAAATGATAAAAGGAAATGTTCATCTAGTTTCCGGCGACGACAATAATATAAAAGTAACAACTCCCACAGACTTGGAGATCGCCTCATGGCTGCTAAAAAAGATAAAATAAGGATCGGGCTGGGCTACGACATCCACCGTCTGGTAAAAGGGCGCCGCCTGATAATGGGAGGAGTGGACATTCCATACCCCAAAGGCCTTTGGGGGCATTCCGACGCCGACGTGCTGTGCCATGCCGTGGCCGACAGCCTGCTGGGAGCGGCGGCCCTGGGCGACATCGGCCTCCATTTCCCGGACACCGATAAACGGTACAAAGACATTTCCAGCCTGAAACTTCTTGAGAAAGTTTTGCCATTGGTCAAAAAAGAGGGTTACGTTATCAGGAATATAGACAGCACGGTGACGGCCGAGGCGCCCCGGCTGGCCCCTCATATTGCTGCCATGCGCCGGAACATCGCCGCCGCCCTCAAACTGAAGGATTTTCAGGTCTCGGTAAAAGCCACTACCAACGAAGATTTGGACGATACCGGAAAAGGACGAGGCATCTGGGCCCAGGCAGTCTGTCTGCTGGAGGCCGGCAAATGAACATGGAACAGCTGGCAAACACCCTGGCGGCCCAGGGCGGCTGGTGGGCTTACCTGACCATATTTACGGCCACCTTTCTGGAAGGCATTTTTCCTCCGGCCCCCAGCGACGTGGTGGTGATTTTTTGCGCCATCCTGGTGGGCCAAAATCAGCTGCACTGGTTTCCTGGTTTCCTTGCAGCCTTTCTAGGAGGATCGCTGGGAGCCCTGTTGGTCTATTGGATCGGAATCAAAAAAGGCCGGGATTATTTTCTGTCCAAGCCCCGCCCCTTTCTATCGCCCCAACGGCTGCTTATGATGGAGGGCCATTTCGCCAAATACGGCAATTTGATTCTGGCTTTGAACCGGGTCGTAGTGGGCGGGCGTTCCTTTAGTTTTTTGATCGCAGGTTTGACCGGATATAGTTTTAAAAAGGTTTTGCTTTATGGCCTGCCCGGCATTGCCCTGTGGTACGGACTGCTGTTCTGTCTGGGAATATTCTTCGGAGCTCAGGCCAAGCAATTCGTCAATGTCATAATCATAGTGGTGATGTCCCTGCTGGTTTTATCGCTGGTCTCGGCCATCATCACCAAAAAGCTGATGAAATGAGACTCCTGCCCGCCGGCTCAAAACAAAAAACCCCGCCAAAGCGGGGTTTTTTGTTTTGGTGATGCTATCTCACCATTTCCTTTAGTTCTTTGCCGGGCTTGAAAGCCGGGACCTTCTTGGCAGCGATCTTGATCTCTTTGCCGGTCTGGGGATTGCGTCCGATTCTGGCCTTTCTCTTTTTGACCGAGAATGTTCCGAACCCCACCAATGTTACCGATTCGCCCTTTTTCAATGCCTTGGCAATGCTATCGATTACGCCGTTGACGGCGGCGGCGGCCTCAACCTTGGTACAAGTGACTTTGGCAACGGCCTCGATTAACTCCGCTTTATTCACTACTGATATCCCTCCTTTCGTTTTATAAAATTAAGACTGTTGTTTTCCGTTAACGCCATTAGTATAGCATTTACGCCATCTGCCGTCAAGACTTTTTTTAAAATATTTTAAAATATTTTAAAACAGCGAAACCGGGTCTATCTCTATGCTGGTTTTGACCCCGGGCGGCAGCGGGAGCGCCAGTTTTTTAAGGACGGCTTGCAACACCGAGGGCCGGGGGGCCTTGATCAGAAGCTGCCAGCGGTAACGTCCTTTAAGGCGGAACACCGGGGACGGGACCGGGCCCAGCAGTTCGGCCTCGCCCTTAATCTCCTGCGCCCTTTTAGCCAACCCCCCGGCAAAGCTCATTCCCGCCTGTTCCTGGCCAGCGGTTACCGTCACCAGGGCCAGATGCGTGAACGGCGGATAGCCGTGCTCCCTCCGGTCATTGATCTCCTGCTTCCAAAACCCCTGATAGTCGTGATTTTTGGCACAGGCCATCACCGGATTAGCGGGGAGCCTGGTTTGGACTATCACCAGACCCGGACGTTCTCCCCGGCCGGCCCGCCCGGCCATCTGGGATACCAGCTGGAAAGCCCTTTCCTGCGACCTGAAATCAGGCAGGCCCAATATATCATCCACGTTGATAATGCCCACCAGCGAGACATCGGGAAAGTCGTGCCCCTTGGCGATCATCTGGGTTCCCAGCAGGATCATGGCTTCCCGGTTGTAAAAACGTTGCAGCAGGTTTTGATGTGCCCCCTTGCGTCCGGTGGTATCGGTGTCCATCCTCAGCAGTCCGGCCCGGGGGAATTTTTTACCCAGTTCTTCCTCCAGCCCCTGTACCCCTTTGGCATTGAAAATAAATTCTCCGGAATGGCAGGCGGGACAGGAGTCCAGTGGCAAGCGGGAATACCCGCAGTAATGGCAAAGCATCCTGTGACCCTTAAGGTGATAGGTCAGGCTGATGCTGCAGTTGGGGCAACTGACGATCTGTCCGCAGCAGCGGCATTGGACATAAGGGGCAAAACCCCTGCGGTTCAGAAGCAGCATTACCTGGTTATTTTTTCCCAAAGCCTCTCCGATGGCTTTCTCCAGCTGGGCCGAGATGAGGCCGGGCCCGGAGAGTTGGGATTTTAGATCTACCAGCACAACTTGGGGCAGCAGTGAATTTCCCGCCCGTTTCTCCCAGAGGAACAGCCTGAATTTTCCGGCGGCGGCCTTATAATAGCTTTCCACCGAAGGCGTGGCCGAGCCCAGGATCACCGAAGCCCCTTCGGCCTTGGCCCTAACTATGGCCAGATCCCGTGCATGGTAATAAGGCCGGACCTCGGACTGTTTGTAGGAAGAGTCATGCTCCTCGTCCACCACTATCAGTCCCAGGTCTTTTAACGGGGCAAATACCGCCGAACGGGTTCCCACCACCATCCGCACTTTTTCCCGTCTTAAACTTTCCCAGGCGTCCAGCCTTTCGCCCTGGCTCATGCCGCTGTGCCACAGGGCCACCTGTCCCAGCTTGGACTGGGCCCGGGAGATCATCTGAGGGGTCAGTCCGATCTCCGGCACCAGCATCAGCACCGAGCGGCCCAGCTTGACAGCCTGCCGGGCAGCCTGAAGGTACAGCTCGGTCTTGCCGCTGCCGGTGACGCCGTGGATCAGGTTCACCCTGAATCTGCTTTGCTCCAGGTCCTGGCTTAAAAGCTTCAAAGCCTGGGATTGTTCATCGGTCAAAGCCGGTTCGGCTTTGGTTTTTTCGGCGTAATCGGTCCGGGGTAGCCTGACCGACCGGCGTCCCTCCCAGCGGGCCAATCCTTTTTTCACCAAAGCGGCGGCGGCGGCCTGTTCATTTAAAAGTCCGGACGGAGGTATTTCTTTTTCCCGGCTCAGTTTTTCCAGCAGCGAACGCTGTTTAAGCGCCCGGGCCGGGAGCTCTTCCGTTTTATTGAATGCCAGCCACCTTTGCAGTCTGGGCTTGACATTTTTTTGCCAGGCCAGCCTTCTTTCCAGCGATCCTTTTGCCATCAGTCTATTGATCACTGCTTTGATGCTGGGTCCAAAACGCTGATGGATAAATTTTTCGGCGATCTCCCCCCGTTCCTCCAGCAGCTGCAACAGGGCCGTGCTTTCCGGATCGTCATTCGTGATCACCGCTCCTTTCCTGATGGAGATCAGCGCTTTTTGCCTGGCATCCAGTCCCGGCGGCAGGGCTGCCCTGATGGCCTCCCCCCAGGCGCAGCCGTAATAGGAAGCGGCCCATCTGGTCAGTTCCAGCAGGCCTTTGGTTATCACCGGCTCCTGATCCGGTGCTTCCAGTATGGGTTTGGTTTTATGGCTGGTGGTTTTGGATATGGCCACCACATAGCCCATCATCTCCCGGCTGCCCAGCGGGACCCGCACCCGCATCCCCGGGCACAGACGGCCCGCCAGTTCTTCGGGAACCTCATAGGTAAAGGGGCTGCTGCCCGGCAGGGGCAAAGCCACTTCGGCGTATGTTAAATTGGTACTTGACAAAATAATAAATTTAATTTATGCTTGGAGGCAATGTACAAATTATTCAAATATTTTTTAGCCCTGCTGCTGATAATGCCGGCCTGGGCCCGGGCCGACTTTGGGGACAACCCCGGCGAGTATTCCTTCCCCGCCGGAGTGGCCCTGGACGGCCAAGGGCACATTTATGTGACGGAGTTGGGAAACGACCGGATCCAAAAATTCAGCCCCGAGCTTGAGCCTCTGCAAAGCTGGGGCCGGTTTGGGCAGGACTCGGCTGATTTTGACGACCCGGTTTCGTTGACCGTTGCTCCGGACGGCGACCTCTACACGGTGGACAGCGGCAACCGCCGGATACTGGTGTTGAACCAGGAGGGCGGCCTTTTAGATCAGCTGCCCCTGCCCGACTCCTCCCGCTGCTACGGGATCGTCATCGCCGCCAACGGCAACATTTATCTCAGCGACCAATCACAAGATATTATTTACATTTTGAGCCCCGAAGGGCTGCTGTTGGAAACGTTGGGACAGCCAGGCAGCCAGCCCGGGCAGCTGCGCAAACCCCGGGGCTTGGTCATTGACGGCGAAGGCCGTCTTTATGTGGTTGACACCGGGAATAACCGGATCTGCGTCTTTTCGCCCCAAGGCAAATATCTTAACAGTTGGGGATCCTATGGCGAAAATGAAGGGGAGTTCGATTCGCCCTCCGGCATCGCCCTGAGTTCCAACGGGCAGATTTTTATCACCGATTCGGGCAACGACCGTTTTCAGGAATTTTCGCTGGATGGCGTTTTTCAAAGCACCGGCGGAAGCAGCGGCAGCGGTGAAGGCCAGTTTTATAACCCTCAAGGAATTACTTTGGATGAAAGCGGAAACCTGTACATCGTGGACTGCGACAACCACCGGATTCAGTTTTTCCCCGCCCAGTAGGCAGTTTCCGCCGAAAAAGACTTCCATTCGCAAACAAAGCAATGTTGTATTGCTCAGGACAAGTTTCCCCGCGCTTGCGCCCCGCCAAGGCGGGGAAAACAGTGAAGCCTTGATGGGGATTATACTTAAATTGCATTTATTTGTCAACCGATTAGCCCCTATTTACAAAAAAGCCGCCCAAAAATATTAGGGCGGCTTTAAAATGTGTGAGTGCGCTACCGAATGACTACCAGCTTTTGGGTAGCCGCGTACTCGCCGGCTTCAAGGCGGTAAATGTATACCCCGGCGCTTACTTTGTCGCCTTTTTCATCCCGGCAGTTCCATTGAACTTGATGATACCCTGCGGCTTTGTTGCCTTGGTCAACGGTTTTGACCAACTGCCCGGCGATGTTGTAAATGGGCATGGTGTAATTATTTTACTTGGCAGGACGAAAACCGTAGATGCCGTTGTAGGAGTGGCGGTAGTCCGGGGTGTTGTAGCCCCGGGCAGCAACGCGGCACCATTCAGCGCCATGAAACCAGCTGCCGCCGCCGCGGACCACGCGATAAGTACCCGTGGTTGGCCCGGTAGGATTAGTGTTTGCGCCAGGGTCGCTATAATATGCGCTATAATGCCAGTCGTTCACCCATTCCCATACGTTCCCGGCCATATCGTAAACTCCATATGGGCTTTGACCGGTGCTGAAAAAACCCACCGGTGAGCTATAGGTAAAGGTATCGGGTGTTACATTCTCACCGCTGTTGCATTTGCTTGCATCCCAGGTAGATCCCCAGGGCCAGTAGTTGGAAGAGTTCGTGCCCCGGGCCGCTTTTTCCCACTGGGCCTCGGTGGGCAAATGGCCCCCGGCCCAATTGCAGAAGGCATAGGCCTCGTACCAGCTTACCCCCACCACCGGGTGGCTGGGAAAGGCTGTGCCGCTGTTATAACTGCCGCTGGACCACCAAACGGGTTCGGTACTGGCGTTGCTGGTGCGCCAGTTCCAGCCGTCGGCCGTCCAATAGATGCTGTTGTTGTAACCTCCGTCGTCCATAAAGGCTTTATACTGGCTATTGGTTACCTCATATTTGCTTATCTGGTAAGCGTCAAGGTAAACGGTATGCTGGGGTTGTTCATCGGTCTTAGCATAGGGGTCGCCAGGCAGGCTGCCCATGGTAAAGTTTCCGGCAGGGATGGTTATCCATTCAATGGGTCGGGGTTCTGTTGTAAAGCACCACACCGGCCCAGCAGTTGCGCTGCTGTGGTTATCTTTGGCAACTATCTTCCAATAATATATTGTGCTGTTTTCCAGCCCGCTACAGACAATGCTGGCTGCGCTTTGGTTTGTGGATACAGCCGTTGTGGGAGGATTGGTGGTTCCAAAGTAAACGTCATATTTTAAAGTGTCCCCTTCATCCGGGTCGGTGCATGTCCAGCTTAATATTAAGGATGTGGACTGGTTGATGGCATTATTTGCCGGGCTGGGGCTGCCTGGCGCATTAGGTGCATTATTGCCCGGTGCTCCAACGGCCAGGGCAATATTGACGGTGACCGTATTACCGGCAGTTACGGCAACGGTTACGTTTTTGCTGTTGTAACCGGTTTTAACGGCCGTTACTGTATATGTCCCGGCATTTACCGCTGTAATTGTATACTGTCCGGTAATGTCGGTGGTTACGCTGCTGGTGGCCGGGTTTGTAGTGATACTTACTCCGGCAATGGCAGTTCCATTGGCCGTGTCGGTAACCACTCCGGTAATGGTGCCGGTGATAGCCGGGGCGACAGGATTCTCTTTCTTGCTGCAGCCCGCTACAATAAGCAGCGCGATTATTACAGCCCCTATGCAGGATAGAGTTAGTTTTTTGAACATGGGTTTTCCCCCTTTTTGGTTTATTTAGAATTACTACCCTGCCACATTACCACCATCTTGGCTGTGGCAGTTTCAACCTCAGCACTACTTAATCCTTATTATTGTTACAAAACCAGAATACGCCACATGGGCATAATTGCTGGAGACGGTCACGCCAGAGACATATCCCGGCATATTATAGAACCCTGTAGGACTGGCCGGGTTACTGATATTGATTATTTGTAAGCCTGAATCACTATCCGCTACATAGGCATAGTTGTCCGATACGGCCACGCCTATGGCATTCCCTGGCGTATCGTAGTAGCCCGCTTCGGTAGGGCTGGCCGGGTTGCTGATATTTATGATCCGTAAGCCAGAGTTGCCATCCGCTACATAGGCATAATTTCCCGATACCGCCACGGCCATGGCTAACCCCGGCGTGTCGTAATAGCCTGCCCCGGTCGGGCTGGCCGGATTGCTGATGTTGATTATCCGCAGGCCGGAAACATCATCCGCCACATAGGCGTAGCTGCCGGACACCGCCACGTCACGAGCATACCCCGTGTTGTAGGTGCCGGTCAAGGTGGGGCTGGCCGGGTTGCTTACATTATATATCTGCAGGCCTCTCTGTGTAGCCGCCACATAGGCATAGTTGCCAGATACGGCCACGCCCCCTAGCCACCCCTGCGTGTTGTAGTTGCAGAGGCCCACTCCAGTGGGCGAGGCCGGATTGCTGATATTGATTATTCTTAAACCGTAATCATAATAATTTGCATTATGATTATAAGTCACATAAGCATAGTTTCCGGACACTGCCACGCCAAAAAACTCGTCCATACGATCATAAACGGGCGCGACGTAGTAGCCTGTCCAAGTGGGGCTGGCCGGGTTGCTGACATCGAATATATGCAGGCCGCTCGAACCAAGAGCCACATAGGAATAATTGCCAGATAAGGCCACATCCCTTACCTGGCGATCTACATTATAGTAGCCTATGGCATAAGGAGTAAAGATTTTACCAGTGATAAAATTCCAAACGCTTGACCAGCCAGATGTGCCGTTAGTATTCGTGGCGCTCACCCGCCAGTAATAAACAGTTGCCGTATCAAGACCGCTAATAGCCTGGCTGTCGCTGGCTAAACAGTAGTTTTGATATACAAAACTGCTGAATGAACTGTTGGTGGAAACCTCTAAGTTATAGCTGACGGCCCCGGTGCTGGCATTCCATGTTAAGGTCGGGCTGGTGCTAACGCCGGTCGCGCCGTTGGCGGGTGAAACAAGCGTGGGCGCCGCAGGTGGTGGTGGTGGGGAAGTTGTTGGGTTCTTTTTGCTGCAGCCCACCACAATCAACACAGCGATTATTGCAGCCCCTATGCAGGATAGAGTTAGTTTTTTGAACATAGGAATATCTCCTTAAGTTACGAGAGGTACGGGTTGTTTCCCTCAACATTTTTATTCTCTCCTAAGGGAGTAAAGAGGTTTGGAAGAATGTATGAGAAGTCAAGGTCTAATGCTTATTCACCTTAATTTTCTCTTTTTCGAGGCCACCCACGACACCTGCAAAAAGAGCCGCCACACCCGCTACAACCGGCAAACTCAAGTCAAGGAAGGCGGCAAGAAAACCTGCTACAAATCCAGATGCAATTCCAACCAATACGTAACGGCGCATAGAATCCGCTTGGCCGATGAATGAATACATAAGAACCTCCTAGCGCAAGTTTCCTAGTTATTTGTAAAAACAATTCACAACTGCTTGTTATTCAAGGTGTTTTAAAAAACAAAATGTATTATACAACTGATAGTTGATATTTTTCCAAATCAAAAAGAGCACACAGTTTCTGTTGTGTG
>JACQXR010000135.1 GCA_016208585.1 candidate division TA06 bacterium
TATACACTACACGAACATTTGTCAAGCATTATTTTTCAGGACGTTGCTCCCTGTAATGTATTGTTAATCCAGGCTTCCTGGTTATTGCCGATTTTTTTCGATTTGTAGTGTATATAAAAGGGACGGAATTCAGGGATATAACAGTTAATTTTTAATTTAGCTCGCGAGCCGGCTAGCTCGTGTTGTGTGATGTTGTCCGATTTTACTTCTTTCAGTTCACTCCATCTTTCTGTTTTATTGTTATCATCTAGGACAAGCCATATTTCATTGTAATCATTTTGTAAGCAAATTATATGTCATCTTCATACATGTCGAATGTAGATTTATCAAAAATTGGAGAGGCAACTCTGATTACAAGAAAAAATTTGTCATGCTCTCTGAAGCCAGAAATTTTATTTGCTTTCCGTGTTAGTAAATCATTTAATACCTTTATTAGATCCGTAGCACACATAATCCCATGGAAAACTTGTTCTGATCTGCGCAATAAAATTTTGGCTTCTTCTCGATCATGCCATAAATGCGCAATTTCAACTCCAATTTTTGATTTATCATTTTCATCAAGCAGAGTGAAATCTGGCTTGTCCGAATGTTCAAGGATTCTAAGTCCTCTTGGATATGCTTTAAGAAAGTAATCTATTGCAGCTTTTTCTAATTGTTCTTTTTCTGTTGTCATAGTCGGTTATTAAAATCGGACAATTTCACATAACGCCCGGATTTGCGATAACCCGCAGCGAAGGCGGAGCAATCTGAAAGTGTAGGGCCTTACCAGATTGCGGAAGCATGAGCCAGGGTTTGGGCGGCGAGGGTGCAAGTAATCGCGAGGTGCGCAGCACCGAGCGGCAGCAAATCTGATTGTTAGCCGATGGTTATCGAGCTTGTCGAGATATGGTGTTGCTGACGCAGGGCGGAGCGATTATCCGCCCAAACAAATCCGGGCGTTAGCCAAGATGCCAGAAATTGGTTCTTGGCCGCCGCCAGCTCCTGGGGGTCCGGGAACAGCACCGCTTTGCCGCACTGCCTTGGGTTGCCCATGGCCGCCTCAAAGCCCTTGGCGTAGTCCTTGAGTTCAAACAGGTGGGTAATGATGGGTTTAATGTCTATCCGCCCCGAGGCCAGGAAATTCTTCACCCGGTACCAGGTGTCGAACATCTTGCGGCCCGAGATGCCGTTGATCTGGATGCCCCGGAACACAATCCCGTTGGTGTAGTCTACCGGCACCGGAGTGGTGGGAGGCACTCCGAAGGCGCTGTAGCGGCCGCCCTTGCGGATGACCTTCATCCCTTCTTCGATGGCCGCCGGCGCGCCCACCATGTCCAGCACGATGTCGGCGCCGTAGCCGCCGGTCTGGTCCCGGATGAATTCTAAACGGTTAACGGACTTGTCGCTGATGTTCAAAGTATGGTCGGCCCCCATCTTCTTGGCGATGTTCAGGGCGAAGTCCGACATGCCGACCACGAAGATCTGGGTCAGGCCCGAGGCCTTAGCCAGCCCGGCGGCGAACAGCGCGGTGGGCCCGTCCCCGAAGATGGCTGCGGATTTCCCGGCCACGTCGGCATTCTCTCCCAGCAGGGCATAGCAGGCGTTGCCCATGGGTTCCTGCACCGCGGCCAGCTCCGGCGGGATGGACTTGTCGTTGACCCAGCACACGGACTCGGGCAGGGCAAAATACTCGGCAAAGCAGCCGTCGTGGTCCACTCCCACTATCTTCATCCGCTCGCCGATGTGGAACTGGCCCAGCATGGTCTGGAGGTCGCCGGGATCGTAGATATGGGTCTCGGCCGAGATGTAATCGCCGGCCTTGATCCGCTTGCAGTGCGGCCCGGCCTCCACCACCTCGCCGGCCACCTCGTGCCCCAGGATCTGAGGAAGTTTTTGGGAACCGATCCGGTCCACGGCCCAGCTGTTCCATTCGTAGATGTGAACGTCGGTGCCGCAGATGGAAGCGGCCCGGACTTTGACCATCACCCAGTCGGGCTTGAGTTCGGGGACATTGACCTCCAGCCACTCGGCCCCGGGCTGGGGTCTGGTCTTAACCACCGCCTTCATTTTTTGAGGCATAAAAAAAGCTCCTGTGAAATATATTTATTTGTTTATTGTGTTTTTATTTGGGGAAAGATATCTGGTTATCTCAGCCTCTGCCTTTTCTCTGAGATTGCCCTGTTTAATGGCCTCACGGACGTAACTTTGGGCCGCCAGCTCCGCCAATTCTGTTTTGCCCAAACGGCAATAACACTCGACCAGATAGGTCCAGCCGTCCTTCAATTCCAGCGGCAGGTCCCCGGACTCGGCCAGTTCTATCCCCTTTTTGATGTCGGCTATGCCCTCCTCGTTCCCGTTCTTAAAGACCCTGGTCTTGCCCAGAAAGCTGTAACCCCGTGACAGAAAGGATGACTCCTTCATTTTCTGCGACAGTTCGATCAGCCGCAGTAAGCATATCTCGGCCAAGTCATATTTCCCGGCTGCAAAATGGAATAACCCAGTTTCGCCGTCCCGGTAGGCCTTCAGGTGGGGGTCGGTCAGTTTGTGCTCCATCATGACCTGGTCGGCCTGGCGGAGCAGCTCTCTGGCCCCGTCAAAATCCCGCTCGTCGGTGAGTATTCCGAACTGCATCAGCAGGTTGTTGGTTATGCCGCGGTAATCCTGGACCATCCGGCCCAGGGCCAGCGAGCGTTTCAGCAGGGACTTGGCCTGGGCGGTGTCCTTGAGGGCCAGCACTATCTGCCCCATGGAATACAGCACGTGGGCGGTGCGGAAGATGTCGTTCTGCTTTTCAAAGCAATCCAGCGCCTGCCGGTAAAGTTCCATGGCCCTGGGGTAATTGCCCTGAATATTGTGAATGTTGGCCAGGTTGTTCCTGACTATGCCGACCGAGGTATCCATTCCCAGTTTTTGGTAATGTTCCAGGGCCTGCAGGAAGCATTCTTCGGCCGGCCCGAAACTGCACCGCCGCAGGTGGATGTTTCCCGAAGCATTCCAGGCGCTGGCCTGGTTTTCGCTATACTCCGTTCCGCCGGCTGAAATTACCCGTTCCGCCAGCGCCAATCCTTCATCCAACCTGCCCCACTGGTAATATAGACCCGCCTTTTCGGTCAGGACCCTGTTCTTCATTTCGGCCTGACCAACTGTTTCGGCCAGGGATGCCGCCCGGTTAAGCCGGAACTCCGCATCCGGATAGTCGGTCAGCAGCTTGGCGACCAAGGCGCTGTTGATCAGCAGTTTGACCACCGCTTCGGCTGTTATTTCCTACTTTGGGGCGCATCAGGTTTTCGGGCTTATCATCAAAACAGTTTTACAAAGAATTTCCGGTTGTACCGAAGGGATAAGAATAGCTCCAAAGTGATGCTTGGCGGGAAAAGACACAAAACGGGAATTGTAAATACTTGTTGTCTTGGTGTCACTTCGGCCGGCTCAGTGCACCGCTTTAGTGGCAAGCGTACTTAATCGGTAAGAATATCACGATAAATTTGGGATGTCAATGGTAAAATGGAAATCTCCGATTATACTTGACAAGACCTTGTAATTTAGGCTAAAATGGTGGTTTACTGTCAAAAATCTAATCAATATCATTTAAGGATAGGAGCTTAGTTTAAGGCGATGAGAAAAGCCAATCGTTGGAAAGCCTTGCTGACCGTGGTCCTTTTGGTGGCGGCCGTCTGGCAGCTGGTTCCCACTTTCAAGTTGCAGGGTTTGACCGAGGCCCAGAAGGCCGAAATGCCGCGCGAGGAACTGAACCGGCTTTATGCCAAGGCCATTCATCTGGGACTGGACCTTAAAGGCGGCATGCATCTGGTGATGGAAATCAACCGCCAGGGACTGGCCAAGGCCATGGGCAAAGAACCGTCCGAGATCACCGATAAGGAGCTCTCCGACGCCACCGACCGGGCCCTGGAGATCATCCGGAATCGGGTGGACCAGTTCGGGGTGGCCGAGCCCTCCATCCAGAAACAGGGCGCCGACCGGATAGTGGTCCAGCTGCCGGGGGTGGACCAGGACCGGGCCCGGGGCCTGATCGGGACCACCGCCCTGCTGGAATTCAAGCTGGTCCAGGAAGACAAGGTGACCATGGAGGTGCTGGACAAGATCGACCAGGCCCTGCTGTCTGACAAGACCAGGAAGATCGTCTCCGACAGCGCCATGCTGGGAACAGAGGACAAGCCCTTCAGCGCTTTGATGGCTCCCACCGGCAGCGAGCTGATGGTGATGGAACAGGACAAGCGCCTGGTGGAAAAACTGCTGGCCGATCCCCTGGTGGTTGCGGCCATTCCCCCGGATTACCAGTTCCTGTGGGGCGAGAAAAGCAGCGGCGACAATTTCCGGGGTTATGCCCTTTATTTGATGAAGAAACAACCCGAGATCACCGGCGCCTCACTGGCCGAAGCCCGGATGGGCGTGGGCACCGCCGACAACCCCGGCGGGCTTTATGTGGACTTTGTGCTGGTGCGCCAGTCGGCCAACCTCTTCTCCCGGATCACCGCGGCCAACGTCAAGAGGCAGCTGGCTATCGTGCTGGACGGCGTGGTCAAGTCGGCCCCGGTCATTCAGGAGCGCATCCCCAACGGCCGGGGGCAGATCACCCTGGGCACCGCGGCCAATCCCGACCAGGCCAAGGACCTGGCCATCATCTTAAGGGCCGGCGCCCTGCCCGCTCCGGTGGAGATAATCGAGGAGCGTTCGGTGGGACCCAGTCTGGGGCAGGATTCCATCAACAACGGCATCAGGGCCACCATCATCGGCGGCCTGGCGGTGGTGCTTTTCATACTGATTTACTACAGCCTGTCGGGGCTGATCGCCGACCTGGCCCTGGTCTTTAACCTGGTGATGCTGCTGGCGGTGATGGCCGCCTTCCGCTTTACCCTGACCCTGCCCGGCATCGCCGGCATCGCACTGACGGTTGGTATGGCGGTGGACGCCAACGTCCTGATCTTTGAGCGGATCCGGGAGGAACTGCGGGCCGGCAAGACCGTCCGGGCGGCCATCGCGACCGGCTACGAGCGGGCCTTTGCCACCATCTTCGACTCCAACATCACCACGGCCGGGGCCGCCGCCGCTTTACTGATTTGGGGCACCGGCCCGGTCAAGGGTTTTGCGGTCTCCTTAATCATCGGGCTGGCCATCTCGATGTTCACCGCCATTGTAGTCACCCGGCTGATCTTCGAGTGGATAACCGTAAAATGGAATTTAGAAAAGCTGCCCATTTAAGGAGAAAGATAAAATGCCATCGTTATTCAAACACCAGACCAACATCGGTTTCATCAAGAACCGCTACACGGCTTACATCGTCTCCCTGGCCATCTTCGCCATCGCCATCGGCTCGGTGCTGTTTCACGGTGGCCTGAAGCTGGGGGTGGATTTTACCGGCGGGACCCTGCTCCAGATCCATTTTAAGGAGGCCATCTCCACCGATGAACTGCGCCAGGCTCTTTCCCAGGCCGGGCTGGCCGGGGCCGAGATCCAGAAGATCAAGGATACCGGGCTGATCAAGAACGCCTTTCTGATCCGGACCGGGCTCAAGGAAAAACAAGGCTCGGGCCAGCAGACCATCGCCCAGAAAGTGAGCGAAGCGCTGGGGCAGAAATACCCCCAGAACGCCATGACGGTGGACAGCGACGAGACGGTGGGGCCCAAGATCGGCAAGGAACTTCAACTGAGCGCCTTTTGGGCGGTGATGGCCGGGCTTCTGGCCATATTGATCTATGTGGCCTTCCGGTTTGACTTTCGCTTCGGGGCGGCCGCGGTCGTCTCCCTGTTTCACGATGTACTGTGCACCATCGGCTTCATTTCCATCACCGGGATGGAGTTCAACCTGCAGTCGGTGGCGGTGCTGCTGACCATCGTCGGCTATTCCATCAACGATTCCATCGTGGTGGCCGACCGGATCCGGGAGAACATCAAGAAGCCCCACAAGGATACTTTTGCCGAACTGGTGAACCGCAGCCTGAATGAGACATTAAGCCGCACCGTGGTAACTGTGCTGACCGTGCTGTTAGTGCTGGTATCGCTTCAGTTATTCGCCGGCCGGATATTGCAGGATTTCACCAAACCCCTGCTGTTCGGGTTGGTGATCGGCACCTACTCCTCGATCTTCGTGGTGGCCAGCCTGGTGGTGGACTGGGAGATAAAATCGCCCAGCAAACGCAGGAAATAGTTTTTCGGGATTTGTTAAAAAGCCCGGCCTTGTCGTGCCCAGGTTTTTCCCATTTGGCTCCGGCGTATAAAAACATCAAAATTATTCTCAAATACTATTGACATTAATTCCCCTTTCATAGTATCATAAAAGAATTAAGGCATGGGGTTTCCGCCCCGTTTAAAAACAAAAATGGAGGATAATAAAAATGAAACGGCTATCCGTATTTTTGACCCTTAACCTATTGTTTTCTCCGTTTGCGCCTTCCTTGGCCCGGGCCCAGAACCCGGGAAAGACCAGCGTGGCGGTGATGGATCTGGAGCCCAAGGGCGTGCCCGAAAGCGAGGTCTCGTCCCTCTCCGACCGCCTGCGCACCGAGCTGTTCCGCACCGGGGCCTTTGACGTGATGGAGCGGGGCAAGATGCAGGACATCTTAAAGGAGCAGGGCTTCCAGCAGAGCGGGGCCTGCAACACCGACGCCTGCGCGGTGGAGATCGGCCAGCTGATCGGGGTCCATAAGATCATCGGCGGGTCCCTGGGCAAGGTGGGAAAGACCTACACCGTAAACTTAAGAATGATCGATGTCAAGACCGGGCGGATGGAGCAGAGCGTCACCGAGGATTACACCGGAGAGATCGACAAGCTTTTGACCAGCACCATGAAGACCGTGGCCAACACTCTGGCTCAGTCGGTTTCGACCGATCGGAAAGCAGAGAAAAAACAGGACCCGAAAGCCGGGGAAAAGCCGGCCGAGCAGGCCCTGCCCAAGCCGGCAGCCCAAGGCAAGCCGATTTACAAAAAGTGGTGGTTCTTGGGCGGGATCGGAGGCCTGGCAGCCGGCGGAGCGGCCGCCGCCCTGCTGGGCGGCAGTTCCAGTTCCACGCCCCCGCCCCCGGTAGACAATACAATACCGCTTCCCCCAACCAGACCATAAGGAGACAAGAAAATGAAAAAGATATTTTTTATAATGCTGGCCGTCTGGGTTGCGGCCCCATCGCTGGCTGTGGCCCAGGACACCCTCTGGACCAGGTTCTATAACGGGCCGGACAATAAAACGGATAGGGCCGTCGCCTCGGCCATAGACAGTTCCGGCAAGTTCCTCTATGTGGTCGGCACCAGCTATAACAGCGCCAACTCAGATGTGATCGTGATAAAATACGACACCTATACCGGAAATCCCATTTGGACTAACCGTTTTGATGCGGGATATTCCGAAGAGGCCACCGGCTGTGCGGTTGATGATTCCGGCAATATTTACGTTGTCGGCGCTATGACTACCGTAGACCCCGCAGTATGGCTGGTGATGCGATATAATTTCGGCGGCTCTCTGGCCTGGTGGGACACCCTGAATGTCTCCCCCGGCTCCGTCGCCTATGCCCGGGACTGCGCCATTTATAAAAGCCAGTGGCTGTATGTTACGGGAGATAATTATATCGCCGCCAATGGTAACGATGTGGCTTTGTCTAAAATCAATCCCCAGACCGGCGTCCCAAACCAGCTGTGGAAATCCCTTTACTCTACCGCTGAATATGAGTATGCTTTCGGATGCGCGGTTGACGATACGGGCAATATCTATATCTGCGGCCGAACCTATAACGGCGCCAATAATGATTATTTCATTTTGCAGACGTTAGACAGCGCCGTAAGTTGGACCCGGACCTATAACTCGGGCGGTAACGATGCGGCCAACGACTGCATCGTGGACACCGTAGGCAAGTATTTGTATGTGGTGGGTGAGCACGGCCAAGGCCTCTACATGTCGGCCATGTGCTTTAACATCACCCAACCGGCGGCCACCATAGACACTCTATGGCTTAGAACCTATCCCTTCGGCGATTACGAGCAGGCCAACGGCTGCGCCCTGGACGCCGCCGGCAAATTATACATTACCGGAACATTCCAGGATACCATTGCCGGTATCTATAGGATGGTTTCGCTAAAGGTTGATAACAACGGAACTCCGGTTTGGAGCCGCGTATTTAAGGCTTCGGCGCCCCTAAACGACAGCTCGGCTTATGGCTATGCCTGTGCGGTCAATAAAAAGAACAACCGGTTTTACGTTGCCGGCCAGATAAAAAGCGGCAATGCAGCCGACCTGCTGGTGGTTAACTACGGACTTCAGGCCCCGCGTTTGACCTTCCCGCAAGACGGCACGGCTATCAATTATTTTCCTGCTTTCGCCTGGCGCACCGTAGCCGGAGCCGATACCTACCGGCTGGAATACGGCACGGTCAATCCCTATCAGGTTTTGGGCACCAGCGGCTGGATAGCCGACACTACCTTCCAGATGCCGGCTTTCTGGGACTCGGTCTATTACTGGAAAGTCAAGGCCTTTACATCCGGCTTCACCGATTCCTCGGCCTGGTCCCCAGAGTTCACCTTCAGGGTGGACCGGACCCAGCCGGTCATAACATATACCTGTCCTTATGACGGCGAAACTGTTGCCTTAGGAGAGCAGATTACCATAGCTTTTTCCGAGCCGGTACAGGCGACAACTTTCAACTTTAGCTGTTCTCCCGATCCATTGGGATGGACGACGGCCTGGAACGCAAACTCCGACACGGTTTGGCTTTGGCATAACGATTTCGCTGCCGGCGCAACTTATACCTTCCAGGTGAACGGCGCCATGGACCTGGCCGGCAACGGCCTGGGCGCTTCAGCCCTGCCGAATCCCTGGAGCTTTAGTACGGCTAGCGACATCACCCCGCCCAATATTGCCAATATCTCTGCCAACAGTGATCCGTTGCATGAGGGAACCGGCTATGCATTTAGGGCCAACATCTCCGATGATATAAAAATGGGCCCGGTCACTTTGTATTGGGCCACCGCCGGTTACAACGGCTATAATTTCTTCAGAACCATGAATCCAACGGCCATTCTCAACGAATATCAGGCGGACATCAGCGGCGCTGAGATCAGGAGGACGGGGGTGCAATATCAGATTGCGGCTGTGGATTCAGCCGGGAATACCAGTTATTACCCCGGCCTGGGCGATTATTATATCCACTCGGTTCATTATGACAGGACCGTTAACCCGCCCAGCACTTTTGTCCCCAACGACCAGTGGCAGATGCTGTCCATTCCCGCCGACGCCCGCAATACCAATATCTTCGGCCAGATAGCCAACGATTTGGGGCCTTACGATAACACCAAGTGGCGGCTTTTCATCTGGGGGAACGGGAATTACGGCGAGATCCCCGGTTTGGGCAGCGGAACCATCTACAAACTGGGACAGGCCTACTGGCTAAGGCAGCGCATAGGCAACCCGGCCAACATCAGTTTTGAGGGGCCGGACAGCAGCTACGGCAATTTCAATAAGTCCGCCATCGTCTCGCTGACATTAGACTCTGGTTGGACCGATGTCGGATCGCCGTTCATGTTTGATATCCCCTGGGCCAATGTTACTGCGACTTCGTCCGATGTGTTCGGGCCCTATGCCTACAACGGCTCGGCCTGGCTTAATCCCGGCGAAATATTGTCCGGAGGCTACTCCTTCACACCCTTCCAGGGCTACTCTTATACAAACAACTCCGGAATGCTCACAACCCTGAACATAACGCCCTCCATGGCCAAGAAGAAGGGCGCCCCGGCCGTTTCCCTGAATGCCCCGTCCGGCTGGCAGGCCCTGGTTAAAATGGAGAATGCCAACGGACAGGACAACAACTATCTCGGCATCGGCATCGGGACATCTGAACAGCGCGACCGATACGATTACCCCGAGCCGCCCTCCGGGTTGACCGGAACCTCAGGGTACTTCCGGCTGGACGGCGACCGGTTCTGCACCGATATCCGCCCGGAGCTGGGCGACGGCCAG
Organism: candidate division TA06 bacterium; assembly: GCA_016208585.1. Taxonomy (NCBI): domain Bacteria; species candidate division TA06 bacterium. The sequence continues at coordinate 9,939 of JACQXR010000135.1, forward strand.
ACTTGGAGCTTTGCGGTTGACTGCCAGGGCCAGACTAATATGACCATCACTCTGCCCCCGGAATTTCCGGCCGGAACCGAATGCTACCTGGCCGATATGACCCGGCAAATTTCGGTCAACATCAGGGACAATAGTTTCTACAACTTTACCCCCGAGCCTGGCGAAAAGGTCAGGGAGTTCAAGATCATCGCGGGCCAGGCCGACTATGCCAAGGGCGTGCTGGGAAGCTCCTTTGCCCTGCCTTCCGTTACCTTGCTGCTGCAGAACCGGCCCAATCCCTACAAACAATCAACGATGATCAATTATCAATTAGCCAAGTCCGGCCCGGTCAGGCTGGCCGTCTATAACGTAGCCGGACAGTTGGTAAAGGCATTGGTGGACCGTCCCCAGATGGCGGGACGTTACGCCGTTGCCTGGAACGGGCGGGATGAATCCGGACGGCAGGCCGCGGCCGGCGTTTACTTCTACCGCCTAACCTCAAATGACGGCTCGGCCGCCAAGACCATGAGCCTGATCAAATAATAATTCCCCTTGGACAGTAAAAAAGCCCCGCTGGCAGCGGGGCTTTTTTTGATGCGAGCGTCAACCTGCGTCCCATTCGGGAAGCTTATCATTTCAGCAAAATCACCTTTTGGGTCACGGCCTTCTGGTCGTCCATTAATCTGATGAAATACATTCCCTGGGCCGCCCGGACGCCCCGGTCATCGCGGCCATCCCAGCCCACGGTCCCAGCCCTTTCCTGGAGCGCCTCTTCGTCAACTAATTTCCGGACCAGCTGCCCGGCGATGTTGTAAACCTTCAGGGTAACCCTTCCCGCCTGCGCCGATTGATAGTTGATGGTCATCCTCTGGCGGAAAGGATTGGGGCGGACGGCCAGCTTCATTCCCCGGCAAGGCGCGGCCGGGAGATCTGGTTTCTGCTCTACCCCCAGCTGGGGGTCAAATATATTCACGTCGTCTATGAACCAGCCCTTGGACCTGGCTCCGACTATCGAATCGGCGGCCAGGATGAAGCGTAAAGTGACCCCGCTGCCGGCCGGAATGAAGGAAAGGTCGTAACTGGACGCCTGCCATCCGCCGCTGGCCCCGGTAACGGTGGTCAATACCTTTTTGCCGCCGGACCATTCGGCCTCCACGAAACCGTAATCCCAGCCCGACACCAGATCGTGCCACTGATTGAAGCTGAGGCTGAAGTCCTGCCCCAGATAAAATACCGGGGCGGACAGGGTGTCTATTATATCCTGGGGCGCCAGAGTGTCCGATTCGTTTCCGCAATACCAGCTGTAAACGGGGGACGCGCTTTTGATGGCCGAGCGGTGCCAGTAACTCCCGTATTGCCATGACCCGTCGCCCGATTCCATATCGTCGGCAAAACCGGTGGCCCCGACGGTCAGCAGGAACGAATCCCTGGCCGGACGGCCGTCGGTCATGGTCTCCAGATAAAGCCAGCCGGAATAATTCGGGACCGGGGCGGCGGAACTGATGCTCAAGGCAAAACCAAAGTTTCCCGAAGAATCGCAGGACATATTATCCAAAGTGTCCAGGCTGTCGGCAACGGTGAGGTATGGGCCGGAAGCCGAAAGTTTCCCGCTTATGGTGCCGGCCTGGTCGTGTCCGGTATTTTTAATTCTAACCGCCAGTTCTATATTCTCACCGGGCTCAGGAATCATGTCGCCGTCGCCGCCCAGGGCATCGCTGACGACGTAATGCTGATAAGCCATGACCGGCATATCAACCACCTGGGCCATCAGGCTGTTCCAGGTGCGGCCCAAACCATCGTCAATTATAACCTGATACAAGGCAGCCTGGCCGTCGGAAATATTGGAATCCAGGTCGGCGGTGAATTCATCCGTCAGCCATAAACTGTCGCCTGGACCAAGCGGACCGACTGCCCCCAGGCTGTCTGATATTTTGGAAAGGCTGTCCATCGGGCGGAACAGTACCTGGGATGCAACCGTAGCGGAATCCCCGGTGTTCTTTACCAGCAGCGAATATGCCATCCTCTCGCCGGCATTGGCTTTAAGGTCAAAGTCTCCGGTCAATTCCGTGAAGCTGTGCGACAATACCGTCAGCCGGGGACCGGGACTGGCTATGGTCACGGCTTTTTGGGCCGGGATGCGGTTCCTGGCGGTGGCGGTCAAAACCAGCGGCTCCAGATAAAAGATGGAATCGTTCAATACCAGGCTGCCCGAAGCGTCGGTGACGCCTCTGGCAAACAGGGAATCTCCGGTTAAGGCCACCATCGTTCCGGCCAAAGGGTTTCCCCCGCTTAAAACCGTGACCCTTAAGGTAAACTTTCCCGGGGGAATGGTATCGGGGCAGACCAGGCTCAGGCTTTCGGGTTGAGCGGTCCAGACCGCCATTCCAGGATCGCCCAAAAGATTGATGCCATAGGTCAGCCACCGGAAATCATTTTCCTGGGAGGCCTGGGCGGTAAAATCAAGCTTGGAAAGGACCAGAGCACTGCCCAGATCCGGAGCATCTTCAGCAATGAGATAGCGGAAGAACCTCTGGTCCATCAGGTCGGAGGAGCCGTAGCCCGCAAAACCCGGCATATACCAGCCGAACCGGGAATTGCCCGCAAAGGCCACCCCGCCGCCGCCCGGGTTATTGACGAAACGCTCGGCCATGCAGTCGTAGTCTATGGCCGCAGTCAAGCAGCCCAAAGAATAAAGGATGCCTTGCTTGGGTCCGTTGGCCAGGCCGTCAAAATCTGAAAGAATAAGATTGTCCGGCCCTACGCACATTACATCGTAATCGGCATGGCCATCATGGTTCATCAGGTGCGCTCCGCCGTTGATGGTCGCTATAACGGAGGCCCGGCTTTCGTTGCCCAATGACTCGTACAGCTTTTCCGCCGGTTTAAAATAATCGGTCAATTCATTGGCCGCAATCATGTCCTTGTTGTGGCCGCCGTCGGTCTCGGGATCCAGCATCTCGGCCCAGAAAGAAGCTGTGTTCAAATAGGATGGTTCGGGATTTTTTTCGTAACCGATGACCTTGTTTACGAAGGCCTGGGCGTTGGCCACGGTGTTGGCCGGGGCCCGGCCCACTAACAGGTCGGGATACAGGTCCACGCTGTCGGTGGTCTCCCCGAATATCCCGTCTCCGTCCCCGTCCCAGGCGCCGTCCAAGGCGGCATAATAGATGTCGGCTCTTAAGCTGTCGCTGTTGCCCCCATAGCCCATATCGGCGGTGCTGAAGGCAAAGGCCACCCGGGCCGGGATGATGTCGGTATCTCCGCCCAATAACACATAGCTGAGGCTCCAAGAAGCTTGTTTTTCCTTCAAGTAATTCCTGATCTTCTCCTGCTGGTCCCGGCCGCCGTAACCGGCATAGATGCTGTCGGCCAGGATCATCTTAACCCTCAATCCGCTCTGCTTTTTCCAGTCCAGCAGCCGCCGGAAAACCGTATCCATCGGGGCTTTGGTGATGATCAGATAATCAACCGCCGGATCGGTTTTGGAGCTTTTGATTTTGGGCGGATAAAATTCGTCCAGGTGGCCGGGGTTGGACACCAGGCGGGTTAACACCGGCCGCCAGTTTTGATTCTGGCCAATTTTGATTTTTATTGCCGGAATATCATATTCCAGTTCCACCAACATTGTTCCTGAAAACAACAACTGCTTTTTTAAGGGATGGTACCGGAGGGGATATATCTTGACCGAAGCAATTTCATAACCGGCCAGCCGGCCCTGATGTATTATGCCTGCCTGACTTTGAGGCCAGATGCCTGCGGTCCCATAGGAAGTCTGATTGGGCGGCTGGAACTTCGCAGGCATTCCCTGGGACCGGGGCGCCGGTTTTTGGGCCGGGTATAATAGCATGTCTTCGGCGATCACCCGCTCATCCGATGAAACTGCCTTCACCCCCCGGACCAGGGCTCCGGCCGGCAGAACAAAGGAAATGGTTTTAGCCGGCAGCTGGGGATCTCCGGGATTTTCATTTAAAGAAAATCCGGACATGGTCACCGAGCGGTATGTCCCGATATTTTTAATTTGGATATCCTCGCCGTTAAACTTTACGGCCTGCTGCAGAACAGCCCCCAGGGCATTCTCGGCCCATAACACAGATAAAAACGCCAGGGATAAGCTTATTACCGTACGGCCGGGTTTTCTTTTAACAGTGTTCATTTTACCCCTCTTCTTAATTAATACGGACAAAGTAGGATAGCATACAAAATCGCGTTTGTCAATAAGCCTTAAAAAACAATGACATATATTAAATTGTGTTTTTAGCAAGGATACTAAAAAAAGGCCGAAGTTTTCAACTTCGGCCCTCTTACTGGTAAGATACTACTTTATCACTACCATCTTTTTAGTATCAATAAAATCCCCCGCCTGCAGCCGGTAAATATAGACCCCGGAAGAAACTTTAAGCCCGCCCCCGTCTTTACCGTCCCATTCCACCCGATAGGCCCCGGCCGGTTTGGCTTCATTTACCAGCGTCTTCACCAACTGCCCCAGGGCGTTGTAGATTTTGAGCGAGACCTGGCCGGACTTGGTTAATTGATAATTAATC
>JACQXR010000136.1 GCA_016208585.1 candidate division TA06 bacterium
ACGACACCCCGGAATTGATGCCCCTGCCCATTATGTTGGCCCACCAGTTGACCAGGCGCCTGTCCGAGGTCCGCAAGAAGGGCACCCTGGACTACCTCCGCCCCGACGGCAAGTCCCAGGTGACGGTGGAATACGACAACGGCAAACCCAAGCGGGTCGACAATATCGTGATCTCGGCCCAGCATGACCCCGAAGTCAAGGAGGACCGGGTCAAAAGGGACATCCTGAAACACGTCATCAACCGGGTGGTCGACGCCAAACTGATGGACGACAAGACCAAGATCCTGGTCAATCCCACCGGACGGTTCGTGATCGGCGGGCCCCAGGGCGATTCCGGCCTGACCGGCCGCAAGATCATCGTGGACACCTACGGCGGGCTGGGCCGGCACGGGGGCGGCTGCTTCTCGGGCAAGGACCCGTCCAAAGTGGACCGGAGCGCCGCCTATGCCGCCAGATACATAGCCAAGAACGTGGTGGCGGCCGGGCTGGCCGAGCGCTGCGAGATCCAGCTGGCCTACGCCATCGGGGTGGCCGAACCGGTCTCCATCGCGGTGGACACCTACGGCACCGGCAAGGCGGACAGCGGCAGGCTGACCAAGATCATCCGCCAGCACTTTGATCTGACCCCCCACGGCATCGTCTCGATGCTGAACCTGAAACGGCCCATTTACCGCCGCACCGCGGCCTATGGCCACTTCGGGCGCGAGGAGGAAGGCTTTACCTGGGAAAAGACCGACATGGCTGCCAAGCTTAGGGCCGCGGCTAAAAAATAAGTGATCATTCAGCCACAAAGGCACTAGGACACTAAGCCAAATTTAAAAATTGGAAATGGGAAATCGTATTTGGTGCCACTTCGGCAAAGTTTACACTGAGCCGAGCCGAAGTGCTCAGTGCATGCTTGGTGTCACTTCGGCTGGCTCAGTGCACCGCTTGGTGGCTCTGAAGAGTTACAAATTTAAGGAGAAAGAAAGAATGAACTACGATATCAAGGATATCAAATTAGCTGCCCAGGGAAAGAACAAGATCGAGTGGGCCGAAAAATCCATGCCGGTGCTGCGGATCATCCGCCAGCGCTTTGAAAAAGAGAAGACTCTGAAAGGGGTAAAGCTCTCGGCCTGTCTCCACGTTACGGCCGAGACCGCCAACCTGATGCGGACGCTTAAAGCCGGCGGAGCCGAGCTCAGATTGTGCGCCTCCAACCCCCTTTCCACCCAGGACGAGGTGGCGGCCTCGCTGGTCAAAGACTACGGGGTCCAGGTTTTCGCGGTCAAGGGCGAGAATAAGGAGACCTACTACCGCCACCTCAACCAGTCGCTGGATCAGCGGCCCAACATCACCATGGACGACGGGGCCGACCTGGTCTCCGAGCTTCATTCCAAGCGGAGCGACCTTTTAAAGAACATCATCGGCGGGACCGAGGAAACCACCACCGGCGTCATCCGCTTAAGGAGCATGGAAAAGGCCGGAACCCTGGCCTTTCCGGTGATCGCGGTCAACGATTCTTTAACCAAGCATATGTTCGATAACCGTTACGGCACCGGGCAAAGCACCTTGGACGGAGTCTTAAGGGCCACCAACTTTCTGCTGGCCGGCTCCACCATGGTGGTGGCCGGTTACGGCTGGTGCGGCCGGGGGCTGGCCAGGCGGGGCAAGGGAATGGGAGCCAATGTCATCGTCACCGAGGTGGACAATGTCAAGGCACTGGAAGCCCTGATGGACGGTTTTTTGGTGATGCCCCTGGCTCAGGCCGCCAGATTGGGAGATCTCTTCATCACGGTCACCGGCGACATCAACGTCATTCGGTCCGAACATTTCAAGGCCATGAAGGACGGAGCCATTGTCTGCAATTCCGGGCACTTTAACGTGGAGCTGGATCTGGCCGGACTGTGCAAAGTGGCCAAGGCCAAGCGCGAGGTCAGGCCGCTGGTCGAGGAATACGTCATGCCTTCGGGCCGTCACGTCATCATCCTGGCCGAGGGACGTTTGATAAACCTGGCCAGCGCCGAGGGACATCCGGCCAGCGTGATGGACATGAGCTTTGCCAACCAGTCATTGGCGGCCGAGACCCTGGCCAAAAAAGGCCGGGGCATGCAGAAGAAGGTGTATTCCCTGCCCCAGGAGATGGACCAGCAGATAGCCGGTCTTAAGCTGAAAGCCATGGGAGTCAAGGTGGACACCCTGACCCCGGAGCAGAAGAAGTACCTGGCCTCGTGGGAGATGGGTACCTAATCCAAAGAATACAAAGCCACCGAAACACGCAAAAGGCTCGAAATAATTACAACTCAAATAAAAAAAGCGGGCAAGACTGTATTCTTTTAAAAATACAGCTTGCCCGCCGGCAAACAAAATCAAGAGGAAGCACTAACGGCCGTTTAAGTCAGTTTCTTCCGGCAAAAACCAAATATCTTGTATTCCCCCTTTTTGTTTTCAGCCACAACGCATAAAGGGGCGGTTGGTATTTGGTTTTGATCCGGAGGCGCTGAGTTAGAACGGTTTTTTTATTTGGGGGCCCGGTAAAGAATGTACAGCCCCAGTGCTCCGAAAATCAGATTGGGAAGCCAGGCCGCCAGCCCGGGCATCAGGGAAGCATTATGGCCCAGGGCCCGCCCGGTCTGCAATATCCCCCAAAAAACAAAGCAGACCAAAAGCGATAGGGAGAAACTTAAAGTGGCCCCGCTTTTTCGGGCATTGGAGAGGATGGGCAGCCCGAAAAGCAAGATGATGAAATTGGCAAAGGGAAAGGAAAGCTTGAAATACAGGTCCACCACGTAACGGTGGGCGTCGCCGCCGGAGCGCCGCAGGGCGTCGATATACCTGGCCAATTGGGCAAAATTCATCTCGTCCGGCAGCAGGACCCTTTTGGTGAATGATTCCGGGGTTTCCTGGAATCCGGTCAAAGCCAGAAACTGGAGGCTGTCCTCCTGCATCTGGTCGTTGATGAATTGGCGCCGGATGATGGGCGCTCCTTTGATCCCCTGAAGTTCCCAGTGATCGTTGACCCATAGTCCCCTGGGGGCATCCACCCGCACCGCCAGCCGGTTTTGGGCGTCCAGCTGCCAGATCACCACCGAGTCCATGGCGGCTTGGGGAACGTCGTATTTTTTGATGAAATAAAATCTTCCCCCGGTGCCGGCATAGTATAAATTAGTGCGGATCGATTCGAAATACAAGCTGCGTTTTCGGATATCCTGACGCTCCAGGTTCCCCCGTTTTTGGTTAGTATAAGGGACCACCGTCTCCCCGAAGCCCAGCGCCATCAGGCTTACCAGCAGGCCCAGTAGCAGCAGCGGCAGGAATATCCGGTTAAGGCTGACGCCCGAGGACTTGAGGGCCACGATCTCATAATTCCTCGACATCTGGCTGATGGTCCCCATGCTGGCCAATAGCATGGCCACCGGCAGGGTCAGCACCAGGATATAGGGTATCTGATATAGATAGAAAAGAGCCACCATCCAAAGTTTTGCCTTGGCGTCAATGAAGATGTCCAGTTTCTCAAAGACGTCCACCAGGATGAAAAGCAGCGCAAAGGAAACCAAAGCCAGCAGCATGGTTTTCAGGAATTCGCGGATCAGATAGCGGTCGATGATCTTCATATTGCCTTTTTGGGGATTAGTTTGCGCAGGTCGATCTCGGAGTTCTGCCACAAAAGGAGCAGGGATCCGCAGGTTCCCAAAATAATATTAGCGGCCCACATAGCCAGCCAGGGAGACATTATCTGGCGGTCGGCCAATTCTTCGCCGCCCACCAAAGCCAGATAATAAAGCACGAAGAATCCCAGGGCCAGGCCAATGCTGGCGCCCATGGAACCCCGCCGGGTCAGAGCTCCCAGCGGCGCTCCCAGAAATACGAAGACCAGGCAAGCAAAAGGGATGGCCAGTTTTTTTTGAACCTCCACCTGGTAGCGCCGGATGTCGCTGGTCTTATTGTGGATATCCTGCTTGAACTGCTCTTTTTGCCAGAACGACAGCCGGGCCGAATCGGCCAACTGGGTTTTGACGGGGGCGATGGTTTGTTCTATCTGGGCTATCTGCGCCCGCATCATTTGAGAGGTCATTTCCCGGTCTCCCCGCTGAGCCCGCACCGTCTGGACCGTGGCCGGGTCCAGGGGCAGATTGATGACGTGGGTGTTGAAATCCATTTTGTGGTAGGTCCGGGGATCGCTGGCGTCGGCTTCGTGGATCTGCCCCCGCCACAGTTCCAGCCGCAGAACGTTCTGTTTGCTCATCATGGTCAGCTGCCCTTCGTCGGCGATTATGGTGCGGGGGTAGCCATTGGGGACGCTTTCGTAGATGGTGATCTTATGCAGGCGGGAATTGCCGGCATCCACCTTGCCCACCAGGATATTGTAGCCGGTAAAATCCGAAACGAAAGTGTTTTCCTTAAGCCTTAACGTCGGTTTGGCGGAGGATATGGCCATGAAAGTGTTCTTTAACGAATGGTTGGCCTCGGGCAGGACCCGGTCGGTAAAAAAGTACAGGCCGATGGTCAAAATTATACTGGCCAGTACCGGGGCCAGAAGCAGCCGGGCCAAAGGCAGGCCGGCGGATTTAAGAGCGGTCAGTTCGTTGTCTCCTGAGATCCGGCCGAAGGTCATCAATACCGCCACCAGCACCGCCATGGGAACGGTCAGGGCCAGTATCGACGGCAGGCTTAAGGCAAATATCTTAAACACCACCAGCCCGGTCACCCGTTTGCCGATCAAAAGGTCGATCAGCTCAAACAGTTTGTCCATCAGCAAAATGAAGGTGGTGACGGCCAACGCAAAGAAAAAGGGGGCCAGGTGCTCCCTCAAAAGATAACGATCCGCTATTTTCATGGCCCTAATATTAACCCGTAATCCTTAAAAATGCAAGAGTTTTCTACATCCCGGCAGACAGGCTGGAAACCAATTAAACAGGAGTGCCTTCGCTGAGGCTACGGCCTCCAAGAGAAGACAAGCAAGTAGCCTAAGCGAAAGCTATGGCACACGCTTGCGTGCCGAAGCAGCCACTATTAATAGCTACTACAGCGTGCAGGCACGAGGAAGCTGTAATAAAAGCGCAAGCGAATTAACAAGATTTAACGGATTTATTTTAATTCTGATTGTCTTGTAAAGCCTGATAAAAAGATTTTTTAGACAAATTTTGAAACCACTTTCCGCAAATAAGACATTCAAACTCATTCTGTCCCTGTTCCTGGTAACGTTGGCCGGAGCGGGCCTGGCTTGGGCCCAGGAGCCGGGTTCGCTTGATTCCCTGACCGCAGGATTCATCGGCCAGCCGATCAGGGATCAGAATATAGCGGTTAAAGACAGTCTGAATCTGAGCCTTAACGCCATGCTGGAACTGGAAATGTACAAGGACTTCCCGCTATCCCAAAATTATAACACACTGGAAGGCGTCGGCCTGAAGCGCCGCCAGTCCGGATTGTCAACTCTGTGGCGGCAGAACAACGCTGACTTTTTGGCCAAGCCGGCCGCCGACCGCTCCGGCGAAGGGCTGATTCCCGACATCAATGTGTCGCTGCCGGGGATCGGTAAGTTGCTGGGTTCCGGCGCCCAGATAAAAATAAGCGGCAGCGAAAAAATAACCATAGGCGGCCAGCAAACCGACAACTATGGAAGAATAGATTTCACCGAGGCCACCGGCAGTTTTGCCCTGAAAATAAAGCAGGAACAACAGGTAAATCTGGAGGGCATCATCGGCGAAAGGCTGCACGTTCTGATAGACTGGAACAGCGAAGCCTTGACGGACAAGAAAAGCAAGATCCGCCTGTATTACGAGGGCAAGGAAGACGAGATTCTGCAAAGGCTGGAGGCCGGGGACACCGAGTTCAGCCTGGTGGGAGCATCCTTGATCGGCGGCCTGACTACCCAGCACAAGGGACTGTTCGGACTGAAGGGAGTGGCCAGGCTGGGCGGCTTGGAGCTGACCGCCATTGCCAGCAAGGACGAGGGGCAGGGCGAGACCAAGAGTTTTGTGGGCCAAAGCCAGCAGAAGGAAAACAAATACAACGACAAGGATTTCATCGCTCACCGTTTTTTCTGGATTCCGCTGGCCGATCCGGCCGATTCCATCGCTGATCTGCGGGTCTATGTAAATTCGCAAAACCAATCCCAGACTAACGAGAAAACGGTTAACGGGCTGAACCGCAGCAGGCGGGATTTTCGCCCTTTTTATGGATTAGATACTTTTGCCGTTATAGACACAAGCAGTTATAGGGCCATCGAAAAGAAGGTGATCGAGGAATACGGCTACGAAAGGATCATCGGCGGCGGCGGCTATCTTTTAAGCTTGGAATACGGGTTGCAGTCCACCGATGTGTTAATGGTGGCTTATAAAACCAAAAACGAACGGTATTATCCGGACTCGACTATTTTTAAAGGCGCCAGCCAGCCCAACCTGGCCGTCATCAAGCCCGGCAACTGCCGGCCACCGGACAGCCTGTCGGCCGACGGCTACGCCTGGAACTATGAATTCAGAAATTTTTACAATATCGGTTCCAGCAATATCGTGGAAAGCAGCCTTAGCATCAAAGTTAAAAAAAGAACCGAAGGACTGGATACAGATTACCCGGAAAGGGATTCGGTCAGCAAAAAGAGATTTACCTATCTGATGGACTTGTCCGATTCCAACGGCGTGATCAATTTCCAGAACCTGCACCTGTCCAAGGGTTATTTCTATTTTAACTTAAAGTATCCCCCGTACCTGACCCGGCCATTTGACCACGATAGCCTGCGGGTGAAGAACCCGGCCATTTACGACAGCGTCAATCTGGAGAGGGTTACGCCCCAATACCAGATAGTGGTCGGCTATCTTACCAAAGAAGCGGTGTACATGCTGGATGTTCCCGGACAGTTGATAGAGGAAGATGGAACCGTGCAGGTGACCATCGGCGGGGAGACGGTGCCGTCCAATCAATATACGGTGGATTACGAGACCGGAACGATCACCTTTGCCGAGGCCTACCGGGAAAAGGTGATCCAGGCCGGCACCGGCCTGAAAATCAGCTATCAATACCTGCCCTGGGCCTCCTTCGGCACCAAGACCCTGGCCGGCTTGCGGGGCATCTATAAATTCAGCGAACAGGCCCAGCTGGGCGGAACCTGGCTGTACCGCAGCGAGCAAAGCCTGGAGACCAAGCCCCGGCTGGGCGAGGAGCCCGCCCGGATGATAGTGGCCGGGCTGGACGGATTCTACAAGGCCAGCCCCGGATTTTTGACCACTCTGGTAAACTATCTGCCGGGGGTGGAAACCGAGGCTGTTTCAAGTTTTGAGATCTCGGCCGAGGCTGCGGCCAACTTTCCCAACCCCAACACCAAGGGCGAGGTTTTTCTGGACGACATGGACGGCGCCAAGCTGACCGACGGCCTGAGCCTGCTCCGTCAGGGTTGGGTGCATTCCAGCATTCCGGCCGATCCCCGTTTTCCCAAAACTAGGGATCAATTGGCCCAAAGAACTTTTTGGTACAATCCCGAAACCAAGGTGACCCAGGGAGAGATAAACCCGGCCATCACCGATGAGAACCTGAAAAAAGATCAGGTTACCACTCTTAAGCTCCATCACGAACCGGACAGCGTGGCGCGTCAAAATTCTTGGACGGGCATTACCCAATTGCTCAGCAAGAACGGAATAGATTTAAGCCAAAGCAAACTGCTTAATGTCTGGGTAAGAACCAGCTCCGACATAAGACTGCATATAGATTTCGGCCGGGAGATCAGCAGGGACCAGGTATGGCGCGATGCCTGGGGCAACATCAAAGGCCGCCCCGATACCGTGGACGCCGAGCCATTGGCCCCCGGCGGCCAGCAGATATATGTTGACGCCAATGACATCGGCTTGGACAGCGTTGACCAGGCGGATGCCGAAGCCTTGGGGACCGGCGACGCCGGCAACGACGACTTTGTCGCCGGCGATTCCACCCGCGGCAACGGAACCGAAGGCAACGGGATCTACGATACCGAGGATCTTAAACTTTCCGGCAAAGGCCCGGGAGAATATTGGAAACAAAGCGACAGTTACTATACCTTTGCCTTCAATCTTTCGGGAAGCAGCGGGGACCCCAACCCCAGCGGTTGGCGGAAATTTTCGGTGCCGCTGGATTCGGCCAGTCCGGCAGGTTATCAATACGGCTGGGGCAACATTTACTATGCCCGGGTTTGGGTGGACAGCTGCGCAGCCGCCTCGGCCGAGGTGGAACTGGCTTTGGTGGAAATATCGGGCAACCGCTGGCAGGAGAAACCCATTACTGCGGCATTGTATTCCAATCCGGTGGACAGCAGCGAGCAATTCCACATAACGGTCAAAAACAACAAGGACGACGCCGACTATCTGCCCCCTCCCAATGCGGTGGAGACTGAAAACGGGCGCCCCAAGTTCGAGCAGAGCCTGGCTTTAAAATTGGCCAACCTCAAACCAGGGCACCTGGCGTTGGCCCAAAGAAACACCAATGCCAGGGAAAATAATTATACCGGTTATAAAAAACTTAAAATCTGGGTCAAAGGGCGTTCCGGAGCCGGGCAGTTTCTGGTTCGGCTGGCGTCTAACGCGGACAGCTCCAGCCCTTTTTATCAATACACCGGATCGCTTTCGGCCGGATGGCAGGAGTTATCGCTGACCCTGGAAGATTTAAGCAGCCTGAAGAAGCTTGAACCCGACGCCCGCGGCTTCAGGCAGCAGGGGGCCTTTACCGTCAAGGGCACTCCCAATCTGGCCAGCATCGGCGCGCTGTATTTGGGCGCGCTCAATCAGGATACGTTGGTTCCTTTTTACAGCGACGAGGTCTGGTTTGACAATCTCCGCTTGGACGAAGTGCGGCGAGACCGGGGAACGGCGGTAATAGCCAATATCAGGCTGGGGCTGGCCGACCTGTTATCCCTCAGTCTGGGATATAACCGCACTGATGCTTATTGGTACACGATGGACCGTGTCCCAGCGTTGTCCCAGGATGTAAGCTATAGCCTGAGCGGAAACTTGCAGCTGGATAAGTTTTATCTTAACCGCCTGGGCCTGGCCGTACCGGTGCGCTTCGGGGCCAGCCTGTCAGAGAGTTACCCCTGGTATGGCGGAGACGACCGCAAGCTGACCGATCAGGAAAGCTCCGAACAAATGAACTGGAGCCGCGGCCAGGATGCAGGCATTTCCCTGAGCAAGAACCCGTCCCGGTGGTGGCTGACGGATTTCACCATAGACCGGATGACGGCCTCGCTGGCCTGGAGCCGCACTACATTCAGCAACAGGCAAAATTCCGACAGTAACACCACCCTTAACACCGGCATCAATTGGGGATGGGGCCCCAAAGCCAAAAGAAGTCTGGGGATAAAGAACTGGCTGAAACTCTATTACCTGCCTTCCGGAATCTCTTTTGCAGTCAACAACAACCGCATCTGGCGCTGGAATCTGGACAAGCAGGTCAATGCGGTCAGCACCGCCGGCAGCGGCCTGACCCGGGGCGGCAGCGCCGCTCTGGGCTGGCAGATAGCCGACCCCTTGAAATATTCACTGACCACTAACCGCAATCTTTTACAGAGTACCGGCGCTGGCGAACTGGCCCGGCGTTACGGCCTGGGAGCGGAGGTTTCCCGCACCCAGTCGGTGGATTACCATACCACCCTTAGCTGGCTCAAAATAGTGCAGCCCACCTTTAACTATAGCGCCACTTATAACCAGGCCAACCGGGCGTACCTGGTTCCGGGCAACCCTGATTCCTCATCGTTTCTGGATGTTTCCAACGCCAACAACCTTTCGCTCAACGCCAATCTGGAAATAGCCAAGTGGTTAGTCAAAGTTACGGCCCTACGGAACGAAGCCCGGGACGATTCCACCGAAGCCGGGACTCCTTTATGGTTAGTCATCCAGCTGGAAAAAATGCTTAAAAAAATGGATCCGCTGGATTTAACTTTCTCCCAAAGCAAAACCAACAGTTCGTCGGGGCTGAAAAGCCGGCCGGATATTTTTTATCCCGACATTTTTTATCAGTTAGGCTGGCGCCGGAAACCGCGTTCGGCGGAAAGCTATGCCCCCCTGGCCCAGGAGCGGGCCGGCATCACCAATAACTATTCGGCCAGCACCGGGGGCTCGCTGGGCCAGTTAAGCATCAATGCCGGCTGGCAGCGTAACGATTCCTGGACCTGGGAGCCAAACAGCGCTATCTCCAGCCAGGCCACCACCTGGCCTGACCTCAGGACCAGCCTGAACTCGGTGGAGCGGATGTTCAAAGGCCTAAAAATACTGACCAGCGCCAGCCTAAGCAGCAATTATTCCAAGCGCGAGGATATGGCCTTTCAGGCCGGCCGGGATCGGGATACCACCCGCTGGAACATCAGCCGCAGTTTCAGCCCCATGATCTCCCTGAATACCAGATGGAAAAAGCAGGTCAGCGCCCAGGCTTCCTTTGATTATTCCACCACCGACAGCCGCCTGCCCTCCGCCGGCGCCGAGTTTCCCAGCGGCTGGCAGAAAGACTATTCCCGCAATATGAAAGTCAGCGCCTCGGGCAGTTATTCCTTCAGCGCGCCCCAGGGCTTTGTGCTTAACCTGTGGAAAATGGGCAAGAAAAGGTTCAAATTCAAAAGCGATCTTAACCTGGGACTGCAGACCAATTATTCCAATACTGTTTCGGCCCCCAAATTGGATTTGAATGAGCCGGTCAGCAAGGACAAATACGACAGCGATAAAACTGAGATATCCATTTCGCCCAACGCCACCTATAATTTTACCCGGAACATCAAGGGGGAGTTAAGCGGGTCATATACCAGCAGCACAAATAAAATAATTAAAACCACGGACAGCCGTTCCTACAGCCTTAACGCCACCGTCACCGTAACTTTTTAACCGCGCCATGTTTGGATTTACCCCGGACGAAAAAAAGGCCGTGATATTTTTGACGGCCGCTTTTGTGGCCGGCACCGCCATCTTGGTTTATAAAAAAAGCCATCCCGGTTTTGCCCCGGGCTTGAAAAGCGTCATCGCCGGACTGCCGACTCCCCGCGACAGCGGGGCGGCTCAAAGTCTTTCGGCCGACACCCTCGGGTCTGAAGAAGTATTGTCTAATCAGAGCCAAAAATATTTCCCGGCCCAAAGGGTCAACATCAATCGGGCTTCGCAGCAGGCCTTGGAAAAACTGCCTAATATCGGGCCGGCCATGGCCAGGAGGATAGTTGATTACCGGGCCGCCCAAGGCGGATTTAAGAAAGCGGATGAATTGAGGAAAGTAAGGGGCATCGGCCCCAAGCGCCTGAGTCAGCTGATAGAGCATGTGACGGTGGGTCCCTGAGACAATAACGAGAAAATGAATGTAAGATGCTTTCCGGCTTGAAGAAAAACGAGAAGGAACTGGCCCTGCCGGTAAAGATCGCCGAGTTTGCCAAACTGCTTGACGATGCCAGGGCCGAGGACAAGGTTCAGGAAGAGCTTAAGGCCAAGACCCAGGAATCCACGGTTCGGCTGAACAAACTGATGAAAGACCTTAAAGACAACTCGGCCCGGATAATAAGCTCGTTGCAGGGACAATACGGCAAGAAGAACGAGAAATTGGAGGAGTTCGGGATTAAGCCATTGAAGAGCGGGCGAAGGAAACCTGCGGTCAAGCAACAAGTTTGTCATTAGACAATTCCACTATGCCGGATTATTCGGGAGGCAATCCAGTTTCATTGCCCAAAAATTAACATTGGAATCGCAATAATTGCCGTTGCAAGCCCCAAAATTAGCTGTCGGACTCCGATAATTAGTGACGGAACTCCGAAAATAGTCGTTTAACCTCTGAAAATTGCCGTTGAATGGATAAAAATTAGTGTTTATGGGTAAACAATTAATTTTCGGAGCATAAGAATTAGTTAGAAATGGTTTTCCGCAGTATGCGGCCTAACTTTGTAACCAACGGCCTTGACTTTTGCGAGGAAAAGATATACACTTTAACTGAACGCTAAAGGAAAAACCCATGAAACGCATACTTACATTATTAATTCTGAATTTGACATTTGTAATTCTGCCGGCTGTGCCGGCAGCAGGGCAGACCACTTACAACCTGCAGATTATGTGGCAGAAAGGCTCGCCGGATAAACCAGTGCCCGGCGCAGTACCGTATTGGGGATATGTTATGTGTGGAGGTGATCTGAATGCCGATGGTTATTCGGACATCGTCAGTTATACGGATTCAATCATAGAGCTTGGTGGTGAGAGGTTAAGGTGTAAGATATATATATTCCACGGTGGCCCGGCAATTGATACTTTGCCGGATCAAGTGATAGTATACGATTCCATCGGTGCTCACCCGTCTTTGTGCATTGCTGATTTCAACCATGACGGGTATAACGACCTTGCCATAGGCGATGATAACGGTGTTGGCGCAAGCGCGAACAAAGGATGTGTAAATATTCATTATGGGAATGGGGTGGATGTTTCCTCAACGCCTGGTTTGGTGATAATAAGTCCCGGAAGCGCGACAAATACGAGTTTTGGAGTTACCATATCCGCTGGCGATATCAATGGCGATGGAATTGATGATTTAATTGTGGGCGCATACAGTTGGGGCGTTGGCAATTCTGAAGGCCGGGTGTACGTGTATTACGGGGATACGCTGGGCCTGCACACCTGGCCGGATGTTTATATGACCGGGCACGGCGAGGCCGGGTATTACGAGTTCTTCGGCCATGACGTATCCAGCGGGGATGACATGAACGGCGACGGGTATGACGACATATTAGTGGGCGCGCATGGCAACTGCAAGACTGCTTTGGCCGCGGGCAAAGTATATGTGTATTACGGCGGCGCTCCGATGGACACGGTGGCCGATGGATGGGTATACGGGGAGGGGTATGAGCAGACATTGGGTGTGTTTAATGTTTCCAATGTTTCCGCTGACACGGCCGGTTTTAACGCAGTGGGTTGGTTCGGAACGCCGATCTGGCCATCCAATGCCGGTGACCTTGACTCTGGAAAATGTTACATGATACCAGGTGACGTTACCGGTGAAATAACGCCATTATTCACGGTGCTTGGGAATAATAAAAGCAGCGGGCTAGGTTGTTGGTCTTCCTCATCGGGATACAGCGATAAGGATAAACTGGAGGACCTGGTCGCAGGAGCGGCATATGAAAACGACGATAAGGGTGCTGTTTATTTATGGTTACGAAAGCCTACGATGAACAGTCAATATGACGCATATATTTTAGGACGATACGGCATTCCAGGAGCTCACGGAGATGTAATGGGAGCAAGCGTAGCCAAAGCCGGGGACGTTGATGGCGACGGCAAGGATGAGTTTTTGATATCAAATTACTGGGCCGATAGTAACAACATGATCTGGCTGTGCAAGTACACTGGTCCCGATGGAATAGAGGACGAAAATGTTGAAAACGTTAAAGAGGTTAAATTGTTACAGAACGTTCCCAATCCGTTCACGCACACAACCACTATTTCCTTCCAGCTTCCACAACCAGCGACCGTGACCCTAAAGGTGTACAACATTGCCGGACAGTTGGTAAAGACATTAGTAAATGAAGATAAGAAGGTGGGAAGTTATGAAGTTAAGTGGAATGGGTGCGATGAAAGGGGACAATGGGTTTCCAACGGAATATATATCTATCAACTTAAAACAGGAGGAAGAAGCATGGTAAGAAGAATGATCTGCATCAGGTGAGCGTGCATAAATCAAAAAATGAAATCAGAAAACGCCACCGCCTTTGGCGGGGTGCCGCCAGCGGCGGCAAAGGCAGAAAACGAACAACGAAAGGAAAACGAACATGTCTAAGAGATTTCTGGGATTTATGGCGGCTGTGTTGTGTCTGATTGGCATAACGGCTGCCCAGGGACAGACTTATATCTACTCTGTGCCGATAAACCCCTGGGACAAGGAATACACCGGCGCGGTGCGGGGCATTTCCGAAGGCGGTACATGGGCGGTTGGCGCCGGCGGCCTGGTGTTGCGCAAGAGCGGGACCACTTGGAATACAGTTGATCTGGGCCTGGCGGAATACGACCTGAACGCGGTGCGCTTCGTCGGCAGTTATGGCTGGATTGTCGGCGAGAAGAAGGCGGCGCCGGATAAATACAAAGGTGTTTTGATGCGAACAATCGATGGAGGAATAAATTGGGCAGAGATATCACTTTCTGCTTTGAATCTCCCCGCCGGCACGGCCTTCAAGGACGTGTATTTTGCCGATGCGAATAAGGGATACATAGCTTGTGGCAATGGCCGAGTGCTGAAATCAACAAACGGAGGCGCTAACTGGACTGAGATTATCCCTTTTCCATTAGGGAGCGGTGAGAGCTACCGCTGGTACCAGAGCGTATATACGCCTGACGGCGTAAAGGTGCGGCTAACCGCGGATAACGTTGGCACGGTGGACTCCACGCTTGGCGGCGGAAACTAATAGCAGGGCAGCCCACAAATGGTTAGAAAGGTTTAAAAGATCAAGAGGTTTAAAATGGTTTCCCGCGGTATGCGGCCTAACTTTGTAACCAACGGCCTTGACTTGTTCAAGGGAAAGATATAAGATATTATTGCACTCTATAAAAGGAAAAACCCATGAAACGCTGCATATTTATATTTTGCCTTCTGCCTTTTGCATTTTGCCTTTGCTTTGGGCAAACCACCTATAACCTGGACATCATCTGGCAAAAGGCAAAACCTGAAACCTCAGAACAATGGCAGGGTTGGGGACTAAGAATGGCTGGCGGTGACTTGAATGGCGACGGGTATTCTGATTTTGTTAGTTCCATAGACTCGGCAATTAATGTATCCGGCGATAGACTTAAATGTAAAGTGTATATTTTTAATGGTGGACCCACATTAAGCGCAACACCGAGCCAGGAACTTGTGTACGATTCAATAGGTTATCATCCCACCTTTTGCATAGCCGATTTTAATAAGGATGGCTACGGTGATTTGGCTGTAGGCGATGCTAGGGGAATAGGAACCAACGATAAAAAAGGCCAGGTAAATATCCACTACGGCACCGGGGTTGATTTGAACCCCACGCCGGACTTGGTGATTGGGGGCTACGGCAGCGCCACGGCCACGAACTTTGGCGGTACGATTTCCGCCGGTGATATCAACGGCGATGGCATAAGTGACCTGATAGTTGGCGCATACAGTTGGGGCGTGGGCAATTCTGAAGGCCGGGTGTACGTGTATTACGGGGATACGCTGGGCCTGCACACCTGGCCGGATGTTTATATGACCGGCCACGGCGAGGCCGGGTATTACGAGTTCTTCGGCCATGACGTATCCAGCGGGGGTGACATGAACGGCGACGGGTATGACGACATATTAGTGGGCGCGCATGGCAACTGCAAGACTGCTTTGGCCGCGGGCAAGGTGTATGTGTATTACGGCGGCGCGCCGATGGACACGGTGGCCGACGGATGGATATACGGGGAGGGGTATGAACAGACATTGGGAGCATTTAATGTGTCAGTCGTTAATAGTGACACAGCCGGTTTTAACGCGGTGGGCTGGTTCGGCACTCCGATCTGGGGGAACCCCGCGGGCGATTTTGGCGAGGGGAAATGCTATATGATACCCGGGGATATTACCGGAGAGATTGTGCCGGATTGGACGGTGGACGGAATTGAAATGACGGACAGCGGACTTGGTTATTGGTCATCCACTTCCGGATATGCGGATAAAGATAAATTAGGAGATCTGCTGGCCAGCGGGTTAGTGGCATTTTACGATCCCGGGAAGGCATATCTTTGGCTGCGGCGTCCAACGATGCAAAAGCAATGCGATGCGTATATCATCGGAAGGGGAAGCACTCCGGGCGGGGATGCCCTGGGCGCCCGTGTAGCCCTTGCCGGGGACGTTGACGGCGATGGTAAGGATGAGTTCTTAATCTCAAACTACTTCGCCGACACCGATAACATGATCTGGCTGTGCAAATACACTGGCCCCGATGCGGTTGCAGGGCAACCGCCAGTTGACCCGTTTAGTGTTTACAGTTCAAAGTTGTTCCAAAACAGCCCCAATCCGTTCCGTCACACAACCGCTATTTCCTTCCAGCTTCCACAACCAGCGACCGTGACCCTAAAGGTTTACAACATAGCGGGACAGTTGGTGAAGACATTAGTAAATGATGATAAGAAGGCGGGAAGTTATGAAGTTAAGTGGAATGGGCGCGATGACAACGGGCAAAAGGTTTCCAACGGAATATATATTTATCAACTTAAAACAGGAGGAGAAAGCATGGTAAGAAGAATGACCTGCATCAGGTGAGACTGGGTAAAAACAGAAAACGACCCCTCGACCACACTCATGGTAAAAAAACGGAAAATGTAAACGGTGAACAGCAAACACCAAACACGAATAACAAATAACAGTTTACGAATAACGAACAACGAAAGGAAACAAACATGTCTAAGAGATTTCTGGGGTTTATGGCGGCTGTGTTGTGCCTGATTGGCGTAACGGCTGCCTGGGGACAGACTTATATCTACTCGGTGCCGATAAACCCCTGGGACAAGGAATATACCGGCGCGGTGCGGGGCATTTCCGAAGGCGGTAACTGGGCGGTTGGCGCCGGCGGCCTGGTATTGCGCAAGAGCGGGACCACTTGGAATACAGTTGATCTGGGCCTGGCTGAATACGACCTGAACGCGGTGCGCTTCGTCGGCAGCTATGGCTGGATTGTCGGCGAGAAGAAGGCGGCGCCGAACAAGTATGAAGGTGTGCTCCGCCGAACGACGAATGGCGGAACGAGTTGGTTGATAGTATCAATGCCTGCCTTGCCCGCCGGCACGGCTTTCAAGGACATATCTTTTGCCAGCAATGGGACGGGTTTCATCGCTTGCGGGAATGGAAGAGTATTGAAGTCGACAGATCGAGGCGCTAACTGGACTGAGAACATCCCTTTTCCGTTAAGCGGTGGTGATAGCTACCGCTGGTACCAGAGCGTCTACACGCCTGACGGCGTAAAGGTGCGGCTAACCGCGGATAACGTTGGCACGGTGGACTCCACGCTTGGCGGCGGCGTCTGGAGTTCAAGAGTGGTTAAAACTTTGCCGGACGGCTACTACACCTGGCCGGCCAATACCAATATTCCAAATCTGGCCCTGGCGCCCGGCAGGATGGGCGTAAATAATTGGAATCAATACATTGTTCCTCTCAATCACGGCTATGTCGAGAAGTTCGGCGCATTAAGCCAGCCGGGCCCGAAATCAATCTGGTTTCCCGCAGCCGACAGCGTCTATGTCGCCGGCAGCGACGGCGAGCTGTTGAATACCTGGTATTTCGGGAATACTGCCGATCTATGCGGCATAACACATCTCGACGGG
>JACQXR010000137.1 GCA_016208585.1 candidate division TA06 bacterium
ACCAAGAACGGGGAAGCCAGTTACAACAGATCAATAACTGGTTTCATCAAAGACCATGGCAAATGACATCAAAAAACCCGGATTTTTCCGCGAGCTGTTTGATGACTTCGGCGCTTTGGCTTCCATGCTCCGGGACTTCTTCAAAAAGCGTTATCCGGTTACGCCCGGGTGGACGCTGTTCGGAATAGCCGTGGTCCTGGTTTACATCGTCAATCCCCTGGACATCGTGCCCGATGCCATCCCCTTCGTCGGGGCCATAGACGATGCCGCCGTGGTGGGACTGGAATTGGCCTTGATGCACAAGGATCTGCATAAATACAGGCTGTGGCGGGACGGCAATAACCTGAAATAAATTTCACTATTTATAAACGGAGTCAACATTATATGTCCGCCAGACCAATATTGATCGCCAAAGGCGAGAAGGAGCTTCACCTTATTCCCCAGATGGCCAACCGCCACGGGCTGGTGGCCGGAGCCACCGGGACCGGCAAAACAGTCACCCTGCAAGCCATAGCCCAGGGCTTCAGCGGGATCGGCGTCCCGGTCTTCCTGGCTGACGTCAAGGGAGACTTGGCCGGCTTAAGCCAGGCCGGGGGACAGAATCCCAAAATAGCGGAGCGGGTAAAGACCTTAGGATTCAAAAGTTTCAGTTATGCGGCCTGCCCAGCGGTTTTTTGGGATGTCTTCGGCCAAAAGGGGCATCCGGCCCGGACCACCATCTCGGAAATGGGGCCCCTGCTGTTATTCCGGCTGTTGAATCTGAACGAAGTGCAGAGCGGGGTGCTTTCGCTGGTCTTCAAGATCGCCGCCGCCGACGGCCTGCTGCTTTTAGACCTGAAAGACCTGCGCTCCATGTTGCAGTATGCCGGGGACCATGCCTCCGAGTTCACCACCGAATACGGCAAGATCTCGGCCGCCAGCATCGGCACCACCCAGCGCTCGCTATTGGCGCTGGAGGAACAGGGCGCAGATCAGTTGTTCGGCGAGCCGGCCCTGAACCTTGACGACCTGATCCAGACCGATGAAAAGGGCCAGGGCGTGGTAAATATTTTAGCCGCCGACCGGCTGATGCAGTCGCCCAAGATGTATGCCACATTTTTATTGTGGCTGTTGTCCGAGCTGTTCGAGCAACTGCCGGAAATGGGCGACGCCGAAAAGCCCAAGCTGGTCTTTTTCTTTGACGAGGCCCACCTGTTGTTCGACGATGCCCCCCAAGCCCTGGTGGAAAAGATCGAGCAGGTGGTCCGGCTGATCCGCTCCAAGGGGGTGGGCATATACTTCGTCACCCAGAACCCCACCGACATTCCGGACAAGATCCTGGGCCAGCTGGGAGACAGGATTCAACACGCCCTGCGGGCTTTCAGCGCTAACGACCAGAAGGCGGTTAAGGCCGCGGCCCAGACCTTCAGGTCCAACCCGCAACTGGACATCGAATCGGCCATTACCCAGCTGGAGGTAGGCCAGGCGCTGGTTTCGCTGCTGGACGAGAAAGGCAGCCCGTCCATTACACAGAAAACCTACATCGTCCCCCCCGCCAGCCAGCTCGGCCCTATAGATGACGGACAACGGGAAAAGCTTATTAAGTCCTCGGCGCTTTTCGGCCATTACGAAAAGATGGTGGACCGGGAATCGGCCTACGAGCTGCTCAAGGCTAAGGCCGGAACAATCGGCCCAGGCCGCACCGGTTAATGTTCCCAAGACAACAGCCCGAACGGCCGCCCCACGGCAGCGCCAGAGCGTGGCCGAGGCCATGGTAAAAAGCGCGGCCCGGGCCGCAGCCAGCCAGGCCGGCCGCACCATAATCCGGGGAGTGCTGGGATCGATCTTCGGGGAAAGAAGGGGTCTATTTTAATCGAAAGAATTCCTCGAAGCTCGCTTCGGGGTTACCCCAAAGGGAAAGTATGAAAACCGCAGGTTTTCATACAGATGGTATCTACACGATAGATACCTCGCAGCTTGCTGCGGGGTAGTTCATTAAATGACTGACAATCAAAGATATACCAAAGAGCTTAACGACCTGTCCCTTTCATTGGCTCTTTGCAATTATAATTTTTCACTTTGCATTTTTTAGCCTATGTCCTTCCCTCATCAACCCCAGCCGGTAAAGTACTTCCTGGGCTTGATCTATAACGGCCAGGTCAGCCTTTGGGACCTGGAACGGGTGCTGCAAAACAGGTTCGATTTCATCGATCGCAAAAGCCCGGCGCTGGAATTCGACGGTTTCACCGACTATTACCAAAAAGAGATGGGCCAAACCTCTACCGCACCTGGTGGAGCCTGCACCGACTGCAAAGCCCGGATCGGCTGGCCGAGTTCAAGCTTTTGGCCAACGAGCTGGAGGACCAATACAGCCGGGAAGTCGAATCCCAAGGCCGGATTGTGAACATCGATCCCGGGTACCTGAACGAATCGCGGCTGGGGCTGGCCTCCTGCAAGGATTTCTCCCACCGCATCCACCTGGACCGGGGCGTCTTTGCCGAAACCACCCTGATCTACCAGGGCGACGGCTTTAAGCCGCTGGAATGAGCCTATCCCGATTACCAAAGCCCCGAAGCCCTGACATATTTTGAAACCCTTAAACAGGACTACCGCTGTCAGCTAAAAAGAGAAAAATGAGCCCGGAACAAATTTCACCGCCTGAGATACTTGAATGGTCGGTGCATCCCTTCGCCGAATCGCCCAAGCGGGCCGTGGTCGCAGTCTTGGCGCCGGTTATAACCTGCCTGTTGGTCTACCTTTGGATGCAGTCCTGGTTCTGGGTGGGCCTGGCCTTTCTGCTGATCATCTCTTCCGAGCTGCCTTTCTTTTTGAAGACCAGTTACCGTTTCGACGAAAAAGGCATCGCTCAGAAACGGGGCGGAGTGGTCCAGTCCCGGACCTGGGAACAGATTAAAAGCTATTATCCCGACCGCACCGGGGTGCTGGTCTCGCCCTTCCTTCAAAAAACCTGGCTGGAAAATTTCCGGGGCCTGTATCTGCAGTTTGGAAAGCACCGGGAAGAAGTTTTGTCGTACCTGGGTAAAAAGATACCCCAAGATAAACCCCCCTCTTAAAATCGGAGGTTCTTATGAAAAGATCATTGTCCCTGGTCCTGCTGGCCCTCTGCCTTTGGCCTTTGAACCTTTGGGCTTGGCAGCAGCGGGTAGCCTACCAGATAGAGGCCCGGCTCGATACTGCGGATCATTATTTGTACGCCAGCCAGAATCTGCGCTACTTCAATAATTCGCCGGACACGCTTAAATTCGTCTGGTTCCACCTGTATCCCAACGCTTACCGGGACCGCAACACTGATTTTGCCCGGGAAGCGAAGGAAGCCGGCAATTACAAATTCTGGCGCAGCGGACCAAAGGACAAAGGCTACATCGAACTAAACCAACTGTCCGCCGATGGGCAAGCCCTGGGCTACGAATACGGCCCTGATCTTACTGAGATCAAGGTCCCCTTGAACCGTCCGCTGGCCCCGGGCGAGTCCCTGGATTTCTTCATGGACTATAGGGTCAAGATCCCAAAAATATTCTCCCGGTTGGGACACGCCGGCGCCCATTACGAAATCTCGCAATGGTACCCCAAGATCGTGGTATACGACAGCCTGGGCTGGCATCCCGACGGATATCACTACAACGGCGAGTTCTACGGCGACTATGGCAGTTTTGATGTGGGGCTGACCCTTCCCCGGAACATGAAGATCGGGGCCACCGGCATTGAGCTGGTGAACCCCTATGACTCTTTGGACCTGTCTTCGGACTCAGGTTCCTACCGTTTCTTCTACGCCGATGATGTGCACGATTTTGCCTGGTGCGCCGACCCCGCCTATCAGGAGACCACCGAAACATACAAGGGCGTGGACATCAAGGTGCTCTGCCTGCCCAAGGATCGGAAAAAGTGGGCCAACGTGATGCAGTACTCCAAGGACGCCCTGGACTACTACGGCAGGTGGTACGGGGAATACCCCTACTCCACCCTGACCGTCTGCGACGGAGATATGGCGGCCGGCGGGGGCATGGAATACCCCAATCTGGTGATCATCTCCTCGGGCGAAGATAAGATCACCCGGTCCCTGGAGAATGTGGTGATGCACGAGATAGGCCACCAGTGGTTCTACGGCATCCTGGGTAACAACGAGATGGACGAGCCTTGGCTGGACGAAGGGATAAACAGTTTTTCCGAGGAACGGTATTTTGAGGAAAAGTACGGCCCCAAAGGGAATATGTGGGCAAAAAAGTTCCTGCAAAAGTTGATGCCGGAGTTCTCCGACCGTTATGTCGGATATTTCCTCTGTTATCTGTATGCCGCCAACAAGATGGAACAGCCTATCACCACCAAGGCTTGTTTGGTTGACGAGCAGGCTCAGTACGCCGTCACCGCTTACAAGAAGCCGGCCCTGATGATCTGGTGGCTGAAAGGCTTTTTGGGAGACAGCGCCTTTGATGCGGCCATGCAGGCTTATTGCCGGAAGTTCCGGTTCAAACATGTGAGCGCCGAAAACTTTCTGGCGGTGATGGATTCGGTTTCAGGCAAGAACGTCAGCCAGCCCCTGCGGGCCTGGCTGGGCAACGCCTCTCCGGTTGACTATTCCATAACCCAGGCGGCCCGAATCGGGGAGCAGGAATTTACCTATCTTTTCAAGCTGTCCCGCCGGGGAGACTTTAGGGTGCCGGTTAAATTCGAAGCCTGGGACGGGGTAAATAGATCCTATTATCTGGACTGGAGCGCCCAGCGTTCCGACACTAATTTCTACCTACAGATGGACGGTAAGTTGCAATGGGCGGCGCTGGACCCGAACCAGACGATACTGGAAATAAACCGCTGGAACAACCGCTGGCCCAGGAAGGTCAGTTACAGCGTTTTTCCCAGGCTTCCGGATTTCGGGGCCTATCGGATATTCGCCTTTCCCCTGCCCTGTTACGATGCGGTCAACGGGTTCCGGCTGGGGGTGATATCGCACGGCGCCTACCTGGCTGATGGCGACCCCATGATCGGAAAACATCAGTGGACCTTCTCGCCCTATTACGGTTTTAAGTCAAAACAGTTCAGTTATTCGGCCGGTTACCAGACGCCCATAACAGACCTGCTCCGCCCGCCCCGGATCTATGCTTCCGGCGGCAAGGCCTTTGACCTGCGTTGGGCAAGTGTGGGAGTGAAGCGCAACTGGGGCCGGTATCTGATGCAGGGACCTACCGAACGCTTTAACCTGAAACTGGAATACAACCAGATGGTGGATTACGGTTACAGATTCTGGGATGCCCGGGACATCATCCCGGCCAAGATCTTCATGCTGACCGGAGAAAGGGGTTATGCGACCAGCAATCCTTTTATAAGTTCCGACTTTCGCCTGGCCGCCACCCTGGGATACCTGGCCGAGCCGGCCTGGGACATCCGGAACTTCTTGCGGGCCGAGTTGGAATACCAGAACCGTTTCTATTTCCACAAATGGCTGCGGCCCAGCCTGCGGCTGTTTGCCGGAAGCATCCAGGGCCAGGCCCCAAAGCAGGAACAGTTCTTCCTTTCTGGAGCCTTCAAGTCCCAGGGGCTGGACGACCTGATCATCTCCTACCAGGGCGGGTTCTCGGCCCAGGAGCATTATCACATCGACGGCGGGGCCAACCTGCCGGGTTCCTACGGCCGGCACCTACACGGTAACGCGACTTTGGGCGCCAATCTCTCGGTTCCGGTCTGGCCGGGCTTTGTTTCGGTGTTCGGGGATGTGGGCTCGGTTAAGGACAGCTGGCAGGAGATGAAGGCCAAGTACCTGTATGCCGACGTCGGGGTAACCGTTTCCCTGGGCCCGGTGCGGGCCTTGTTCCCGCTGTGGATCAACCGACCGCTGGAAGGAGAGAAGCGCCTTGACTGGAAGAGGTGGAAAGTAGGCTTGGGCGGGTCGTTTGGGGTGAAGATGTAAGCGTTCATTGGTTATGTGTTTAGAGTTTATCCTTAAATAAGCTTTGGGTCAGCATAAACGAGCGAAAAGGCATGTGGTGAGCCTGTCGAACCATGCCAGACCAGGAACGCGAGTGAAGCGTATCCACAGCGATACGGTGAATGAGCGTGACGCAGTATG
>JACQXR010000138.1 GCA_016208585.1 candidate division TA06 bacterium
CCGGCCATTATTATTACCTCAGGCTACAATAAGAGCTTATCCTCTAATGAATAACAATTTGGGCATAAACGGCTGCAAAACCGCCATACTACGTCACGATCATTCACCGTATCGCTGTGGATACGCTTCACTCGCGTTCCTGGTCTGGCATGGTTCGACAGGCTCACCACATGCCTTTTCGCTCGTTTATGCTGACCCAAAGCTTATTTGCGGAAATACTGAGGCCGACTGAAAGAGACCTCGTGTTTTCGCAGGTAGTCGACCACAGACAAGTTCGAGCTGGCGATCTTTTGCACAAGTAAAGATATCTCTTTGGGCTCCAGGGAATACCTCAGGCACGCTCATACTAGTTGCCTATATTTCGCAGGCGGGATAAGTATACCATAAGAGTCTCTTCTAATTGCAACATATTTTATATTAGCCGAAAGTCATGTACATCATATTGTTTGAAATACTTTTTCATGTTATCCCCCATATTTATTGGATACTAATTTGACTAGGATCATTTAATATTATTTCCGGCTTACCCTTGTATTCCTTAATACGTCCGGTTACTTGAACTCTCTTGTTCAAGTAATAACGTTCGGGGCTTGATGGAAAGCGGTTGAATGAAGATGCAAAAATAACAGCCGTAAAATAAATACGATAGTTAGGGTGAAAGTTTAGAAAACATGCTTTGCCTGAATTGTGGGCTGCTACAATAGTGCCCGCTACTGTGGCGTATTCGCCAATATGACTGCCTGCATCTTCCCACGATATGACATTACCTGATTTTTCGGGGGCTGATTCGTTGGGCCTAACTGCGCTTTGCTGATTAGATGGTGCTGGTGGTGTATTAGGGGACAGCGTAGAAATAACTTGTTTTGAAGGGAAGAACCAAGTTTTAAATAGAAACAAAACAAGTATCAATGAGGCAGTTACTACAAGCACTCTGACAATGAAACGGATAAAATCCTTTGATTCCTTTTCCATTGTTAATTCACCTTGCTTTCAAGTTTATATAAATTTACCAAGGAGTCCATCAATACATCAAATCTCTTACGACCTTCAAAATTCATATTTTCGTAATGCTTGATAATATTGGTTATGCGGCCATCGCGTAAAGACAAATTCCATAAACCATATTGTTTGTCAATTGCTTCTTTCTCGGCTGCAAGAAAATCTTGCTGGTACTTGAACGGAAACCGTGTATAAGCGTAAGCGTATCCTCTGCGTATCATTTCCTTATTCACAAATACGCCATTAATATAGACATAGGCCAACAGCCTGCCATAAGCGTCTTTTAAATTATCGGGTTCAAATTTTCAAGAGTAAATGTATCGCCGTCAATGACACGGGAAACACGTAACGGGCCTTTTGATGGTAATTCTGTAATTGCTTTCGGCGGGCTGTCAACTTTTTGGATAGCAATATTCACTTTCGGGCCTGTGTGAACAATCTTAACGTAAGACGGTTTGAATAACAACAGGCCGATGGTGATAACAATAAGTGCGGCCAATAATACAATCAGGAATTTATCTCGTAAAATATTCATGGTAATTTTTGGTGGTTGGGGGTTTTGTTCAAAATATCTACCTTATTAAAGGCAGGTTATACCGCATGACGGTTTATTATACGAAATATAAAAGCTCCGGGTCAAGGGAATTAAGCGTTGGCGAGTAAAATACTTGGGCTTGCTTGCCCCGGTTTACCCCGACCCGTCGGGGTTGTAGCGGTGGTCCGCCGACTTGTCCGCCGAAGTGGTAACGAAGGCGGAGTGCCTGCGCTGTAGCCCCGCCGTTGGCGGGGCGAAGGCGGATAAAAAAACCGCCCAAAACCTTTCGGCGGGCGGTTGGAATGGCGGCGCTTCCTTCCAGTTAAAATGTCCTTCCTTCTCGGTGAAATATGTCTGCTTACGGGTGAAATATGTCTGCTTGCCGGTGAAATACGTTTGCTTGCGGGTGAAATGCCTATTTGTTCCGGTAAAATACCCGTTTGCACTGGTGAAATACCAAATTGTCTCGGTGAAATATAGAATTGTTCCGGTGAAATACCTGATTGCACTGGTAAAATATCCGATTGTTCCGGTAAAATATGCTTTTGTTCCAGTAAAATATGGAATTGCACTGGTGAAATACCAAATTGTCTCGATGAAATATAGAATTGTTCCGGTGAAATACCAAATTGTTCCGGTGAAATATGGTTTTGTAAAGGAAATGTTGGTTTAAACCCGCCATAATGTATATGGAGCCCCACCCTGAGGTATCGGGGTGGTACCTAATCCTAGGTTACCCCGCCGGTGGCGGGGTTATCAAGTGGTTTAACAAAAAAGCGCAAACAAAAAAGAATGCCTAAATGAACTTCTTTCCGTTGGCCTGTTTGCTCAATTCCTCAATCACCTTGCGCACCTCCTGCACTTTGGAGCGGTGGCAGACCAGCACCGCGCCCTGGGACTGGACGATGATTATGTCCTTAAGCCCCAGCGCCGCCACCATCCCGTCGTCGCTGTAGACCAGGTTGTTCTGGGACTCTATGGCCAGGCAGTTGCCCACCAAAACATTCTGGCGCCGGTCCCGGGGATAAAAACGCTCCACCGCCTCCCAGGAACCCAGATCGTCCCAGCCGAAATCGCCTTTGATCACCGCAACTTTTTCCGCTTTTTCCATCACCCCGTAGTCGATGGATATTTTTTCCACCTCCCGGTAAAATTTGGCGAACTTTTCCGGGCCGGCGCTCAAGCCCCCGGCTTTCTGCCAGACCTCCAGTTTTCGGTGGAGCTGCGGCAGATGTTTTTTTATCTGCTCTAAAATTGTTTTGGTTTTCCAGACGTAGATCCCGCCGTTCCAGTAGAAATATCCGCTTTTGACGAATTTGGCGGCCGTGATCTGGTTCGGCTTTTCCCTGAAGCTTTTGACCGCGAAGCAGGGGATTTCACAGTTGGGAAGCATCTCGCCCCGTTCGATGTATCCGTAGCCGGTCTCGGGGCGGTCCGGGGCGATGCCGATGGTCGCCAGATATCCCCGCCGGGCCAGCACCGCGCCCTGCTCCAAAGTCTGCCGGAACCTGGGCACGTCATTGATGAAATGGTCGGAAGGCAGCACCATCATCACCGCCTCGGGGTCTTCCCGGGCGATCTCGGCGGCGGCCACGGCAATGGCCGGAGCGGTGTTCTTTCCGGCCGGCTCGCCGATCAGCCTGGGGCCGACGATGCCGATCTTTTCTATCGATTTCACCAGGTCCTCGCCGGTTACCACCCACTGCCTCTCCACCGGTGCCAATGACCCCACCCGGTTCAGGGTCTCGGCTAGCATTGAGCTTTGGCCGGTCAGGGTCAGTAACTGCTTGGGCATGTTGCTGCGGCTTTTGGGCCAGAACCTTTCTCCCCGCCCGCCGGCTAAAACTACGGCATAAAGATTTTCCATCAAGCTCCTGTTGTTTTATTGAAAAGAGGTAACTGGTAACTATTCAGCCACTACTTTCGTTAATTGTTAATCGTAAATCGTTAATCGGCATGCCTTAGTGGCTCTGAATGGTTACAAAAAGGCCGCTAAAAACTCAACTGGTAGGCGGCCTTCATTCCCCGGAAAGACGGTTCATACCGGCAGAAGCCGCCGGAGCAAACCAGCCCTCCCTTGCTTTGTCCGGCCGAGGCCGTCAGCTTTTGCCGTCCCTGGGCCCATTGAAATGAGATGCCCGCTTCGCCCCATCTGTTTTGGTCCTGATACTCGGGAACTTTTTGGCCGGCTATACTGCCGGATCCGTAGATCAAGATATCCCGGCCGGTATTCCAGCTGAGATCCAGGGAATACTCCGTATATTTCAGGCCGCTGAAAAAATAATAATTATCGTAAAGATCGGCCCCGGCTTTGAATGCTATAGACCTGTTGCCGCCATAGCGCCAAGCGCCTCCGGCCCTCCCTCCCTGATAGTATTTTTGTTTGAGGTCGGGCTGAAGGTTTTCCTCGCGCCGGTCTGCCAGTTCCAGTAAAAGATCCAGGTTAGCCAAAACTTTCCACCGGCCTTCAAAATAAGCGTCCCGCCATTTTTGACTGAGACGGGCAGACCGGGCCTGGGAACAATTGGCCGATATTTCCAGCCGGTCCCAGGGAGCGGCTGTGATGTCCACCTGCCCGCCCTGTTCGTCATATCCGTCGTTCAGCAGCCGGCCCTCGCGGTTGCAGGCCGGCGGCGCATTGAGCCGGTTGTCAAAATCCCGGTAATTCTTAACATCCCAGGCCAGGGCCAGGCCGGAAAAGCTGATTGACCCGGCGGCATACAGGGCCTGCCCGTTCACATCGTCAACCCCAATCCAGCCCCAGGTGGCATCGTATGTCCCATAGGTGCGGCGGGCCAGGTATTCGGCGTATAAATCCGCCGGAGCATAGGCCAAGGCCAGATGCCCTCCGTAGCATTCTTCCGCCGCCTTTGCAAATGAGGGATCGCTGACCTTCTTGCCGGCGTTGGCCCGGAGATAGATTCCGCCCAGGGCCAGGGAATTAAACGGCGTCAGTTTTATTTCGGTTCCGGCATAGGTCTTGGCGCTGTCTATCCAGTTAAGGTTTTCCCTGATCCTTCCGGCCAGGATCTTTGCTTCCAGCCAATCTCCCCAAACGGCCTTCATCTGAGCGCCTTCAATGTCCCGGTCGATTTTAACCTTTTCATCGGCCACGCAGCTTAATGAAAGTCCCCGGCCCAGGGTGCCGTAAAAATTGCCGGCGGTGAAATTTACCACTTCATTTTTAACGGTCAAATATTTTTTGGAAAGGCCGTTATAGATGGACGTATCCTGCCAGGATTCCTGGTCAAAAAGCAGGCGAGCCCCGGATTCCATCTCCCAGCCGCTTTTCAGGCTGCCGGCCAGGCGAAGGTCAAGGATATTCTTATAACTCAGGGCCTGGCCGGGCTGGGCGTTCCAAAGATAGACCCTCTCGGTTCCAGAAAATTCAAAGGCCCCAATAATACTGGATATGGAAAGGATAAAATATAGAAGACTTATCTTTTTCATTATTTCATAACATCAATAGGCTTTGTTGCATGAATAAGGGGTAATTTGGTATAATCTCGCCAAGATTAAAGAACTGAAAGGAGCCAGAAGGTGAAAACATCACGTAACAACCGAAAAGGAATCATCTCTAAAACCAAGAAAAAAACCCGGTATAAAATGAAAAAGCATTCCAAAACTTAAAGGGCGTGGTCAGGGTTCAGCCGGTACGTTATTGGCTCTATAACCGGGTCATCGCTCATATATTCATTT
This sequence comes from candidate division TA06 bacterium, assembly GCA_016208585.1. Lineage (NCBI taxonomy): Bacteria > candidate division TA06 bacterium. The sequence goes on from JACQXR010000138.1 coordinate 5,234, forward strand.
GCTACCTGTCATATTTATTGTTGTCCTTGCTGAAATTCAAACTGAAGAAAACAGGTATTTCGCCTACCGAAGCATTAAAGGAATTGGCTGCTATGCACAAGTGTATCTGCGTGATCAGTCAAAAGGTTTTACCTTAGCCCGCATTGTCACATTAACAAAACGACAAGAACGCATCCTTAAAGCTGTATCGCCTCAGCTCCTCAAGGGACTGTAGTGTATATTTATGCTACGGAATTCAGGTTATATAGCAACAACTCTAATGATATGATCTAACACTTGAAAGCCAAGGCCATCCCTAAGACGATTATTGCGCCTCTTCCCCCTAAAACCATCAAGAGGATTAATATTCAAACGCTTCAAAAGGCCTTTAAAATGGTTGCCTAAGTAAAAATGTCCTCTATAAAAAGTGCAAAACTATAGTTAGAGTCCGTTAATAAACTCCGTTTTCTGGTAATCCCTGCGAAGGCAGGAATCCAGAACTCATTGAAATTACTGGATTCCCGTTTTCACGGGAATGACATAGTACCAATTTATTAACAAACACTAGTTATTGGTTATAATGATAACCTAAAATTAAGTCTAAAATCAAGTTGTTTTGTGCTAAAATCAACCACCCTGCGGCAGAGACCACCAGAGAATTGCAAGTTAAAAAGCAGCTAATTCTTTTCGCCTATCATCTCCCGGGCATGTTTGACAACCGTCTCCGTCACCCTGCTCCCGCCCAGCATCCGGGCCAACTCGTCCACTCTCTGCTTCTGATCTAACTGCTCCACGTTGGTGATGGTTCGGCCTTTGTTCTCCTGCTTGCTGACCACGTAATGGGAATCTCCCAAAGCCGCGATCTGCGGCAGATGGGTGATGCACAACACCTGGCGCTTTCTGCCGATCTCTTTAAGTTTCCTGCCCACCGCCTCGGCCACCCGGCCGCCGATCCCGGCGTCTATCTCGTCGAACACCAGCACCGGCACCGCGTCCGCCTCGGCCAGTATGGTCTTGATAGCCAGCATCACCCGCGAGATCTCGCCGCCCGAGGCGATCCTGGCCAAGGCTTTTAGATCCTCGCCGGGGTTGGGCGAGATCAGGAAACTCACCTGGTCTATTCCCCAAGCCTCGGTCATTACTCTCTTGCCCTTGACCTCGGCCAAGCCTAAGGCGTCCTCGGTTTGCAGGGACTGCACTTTGAACACGGCCTTATCCATGCCTAAGTCCTTCAACTGCCCGATCACTTCCTTAGAAAGTTTTTTGGCGGCCTCGGTCCGTTTGGAAGAGAGCGCTAGAGCATACTTCTCAAGCTCCATCCGTTCGTTTTCCATTTCTGCCTTTAACTTGGCAATGATTTCCTCGCCGTGTTCCACGCCGTCTAATTCCAGTTTGATACTCTGGGCGTGTTCCAGCACCGCCTCGATGGTGCCCCGTTTCTGGCCGTATTTTTTCTTGAGGGTCTTGATCAGGTCCAGCCGGTCGCGGATCACCTCCAGTCTCTCGGGGTCAAATTGCAGGCGGTCCCGGTATTGCCTTAAGGCCCGGGCGGTCTCCTCCAGCTGGGCCAGAGCGCTCCGGGCGGCTTCCCGGCTTTCGTTCTGGCGCTCGTCTATGGCGGACAGATCCGAGAACAGGTTCTCCAGCGTCCCCAGCCGCTCGATGATGGAGCCCTCGCCCTCGTATAAAAGTTCGTAAGCCTGATTGGCCGAGGCGAAAAGTTTTTCGGTGTTCTCTAAAATAAACTTTTCTTTTTCCAACTCCTCTTCCTGTCCGGCCTGCAGGCCGGCGGCCTCGATCTCCTTTAGCTGGAACTGGTACAGGTCTATCTTCTCCCGGGTCAGCTGTTCCTGGTGGACCAGATCGTTCAGTTGCTTTTTGATCTTATGGTATTCTGAAAACAGCTGCGAAACTTGCTCCCGCACGGGTTCCAGATGGCCGAAGGCGTCTAAGTAATCCAGATGCCGCTCTTCATAAAGCAAGGATTGGTGCTGGTGCTGGCCGTGCATGTCCAGCAAGGCGTCGCCCAGGCGTTTCAGGCCGTTAAGGTTCACCGGACTGTCGTTGGCGAAGGCCCGGCTCTTGCCGGCGGCGTTCACTTCGCGCCGCAGGATCAGCGGGGCGGTTTCTGTTTCAACTTCTAATTCCCTGAGCACCTCCGCCGCCTGGCGGCAGGCCTGGACGTTGAACTCGGCCTCCACCGTTGCCGCCTTGGCTCCGCCCCGGACGCTGTCGGAATCGGCCCGCTCGCCCAGGGCCAGGCCCAAAGCACCTATCAGGATGGACTTTCCCGCGCCGGTCTCTCCGGTTAAAATATTGAGGCCGGGCGTAAAATCCACTTCCAGCGATTCTATCAGGGCGTAATCTTTTACGGTAAGTTTGGTGAGCATTTTTTTACCACAAAGACAAATATAACTACTCTTCATTTTTTAACTACGCCAGGACATCACGGGGTCACGGCCAGCCCCCAGGGCCCGGAGCTTACGGTCACGGCGCTTGACAGGGTGTAAGTGTTCCCGCTGCGGCTAATGACCGAGACGTTGCTGCTGCCGGAGTTGGAGACATAGAGCCATTTTCCGTCCGGGCTGTAGCACAGACCCTTGGGCTGGGTGCCCACAGCGACAGTGGCGACATACGCGCCTGTGGTGGTGTAAATCTTGACCGCATTCTCGTCATAGCAAGCCAGTGCCAAGTGGGCACCGTCCGGAGAGACCGCCAGGCCGAAGGGATGGGTGGAAATGTCCGGGGATTGATAAGTTACCGTGGCCGTTGAGAGGTTGATGATGGCAAAGCCCTTGCCGGATGCAGCATATGCCACGTCCCCGGTGCTGTTGATCAGCTCCTCGCCGCCGTTTGGCAGGGCGGTAAGGCCGACAGCTGTGGGCGGATTGTGAAGGCTGGCTGTATTGTATATCTCCACCCCGCCCCAGCAAATCACCGCCGCCTTGCTGCCGCTTTGGTTGAAGCAGACTCCCTTGGGGAAGTTGGCTATGGTCTGGACCGAATCCTCTTTCAGCATGGTGGCGGTATTGATTATATACAGCCATTTGTTCAGCGTGTCGCTTACCGCCAGTTTCGTCCCATCAAAAGAAAGGGCCAGCCCGTAGCAGGTCTGTCGCAGGTTGACTGTGCCCAAATGGTTGTTGCGGTTCTTCAGCTGGATGAACTCCACCCCGTTCTGGGTCAGAACATAGGCCATGCTGTCGTCGGCCGATATTCGGATCTGGCGGGGCGATGAATATGACCCCAGGTATCCTTCGTCCTTTAGGTCGGTCTGCTGGTACATCTGGATCTGGTCGGCTGTGTTGCACAGCACTAGCAGGCCCCGCAGGGTGGTGAAGGTACTGGAATGAACCGCTGCCAACCGGTTGCCGGCGGCATCCCGAGCCGTGGTGTCGACATTTATCCGGTATTGTTTTTTAAAGGAAAGGGTTTCGGCCAGGGCCGCGGTCATCAGGGTGTCGCCCTGCCAACTGTAGCCCGAGAAAGCAACTGCCGGGACTAATGACAGCGCGGCCTGGGCCGAGGCCTTGTCCATGGGCTCGGAAAAGCAGACTGTGATGCTTGTGTTGACCGTGATGCCGGTGTCGCCTGCCGCCGGGGAAACGGAGACTACTGTGGGCTTGACCGTGTCCTTCTCTGTTCTAAAGGACCAGCTGTAATTGACAGCCAGCTGATTCCAACACAGATCGCGCAGGCTGGTGTCTATGGTCACAATATAGCGGGTATTGTATTTAAGATTATAGCTGGGCATATACTGCAGGGTTGAAGCATTCCAACCCAGGATTGTGTTGCCGGTAACCTTGACTCCAGCGGAGTCGGTCAGGGTCAGGGCTTTGGTAGACCATTCGGACAAGGTTTCGGAAGCGTAGGCCATTACGTCCGTGCCGATGGAGATGTTTTCGGAATCCGGCAGGGGCCGGTGGGCCCAAACCGTGGGGGCCGTGGTGTCCAGCCAATCCGAGGTTAGGTACCATTTGTTAAAGACCGGCGAAAGCCCGTTGTCGGCCAAGTCCAGCGCATTGCCGGTGATGGATACAAAAACCGTATCGTTGGGGGCAAAGGCCGTGTCCGGGACGAAAGTAAAAGTATTGCCTATCCAATAAAAGCTTCCGGAGACATTGCTGGCCGAAAAAGCGCTTTGCACCGAGGACTGCTGCATGGCTTCGCTGAAGGTCATGGTAATTGCATGATTTCGGACAAAAGCTCCGGAGGTGTCGCCTGCCGGATAACTGCTGTTTACAACCGGCGGGGTCAGGTCGCCTTCGGGCGGAGGGGCTACCGGAGTGGCCTTCTTGCCGCAGCTTAACGACAGCAACTGAAACACCGTTGCCATCAAGAAAATATATGATGACGCTTTTTTCATGGCCTCTCTCCTTATGATCGTTTCCCTATTATCTGTTCCCCGTTAACAATTCCCTATCATTTCCCGTCCTCGCCTCTTGCCCCCCATTTCAGCTTGGTGCGGAGGATGTTGTAGAACGAAGACTTCTGGGTCTTTACTAATTTGGCTTTGATCCCCGCCTTCTCAAAGACCACCTGCTGGCCGTCCTTGAAGGAATGGCGCTGCTGGCCGTCCACCACCATGATGGCCTCCTCCCGTTTGCCGTGCACCGTCACCTCCACCGTCTTGTCCATGGGCACGATCATCGGACGGATGGAGAGGGTGTGGGGGCAGATGGGCGTGATCACCATCACCTCCATGGTGGGTTCCACGATAGGCCCGCCGGCCGAAAGCGAATAGGCGGTGGACCCGGTGGGGGTGGAGATCAGCATCCCGTCGGCGTAATAGCGGCTCAGGAACTCGCCACCTACCGAGACCGACAGTTCCACTAACCGGGTGGGGACCCGGATGTCAAAATCGTTCAGGGCGTAAAAGTCTTTGCCATCGGTCCGGCCCTTGATCATGGCCCTCTCTTCCGTCTGGTACTGGCCCCGGGCCACCTGCTCCAGGCTCTGCCACATCTGGTCCTGCGAGGTCTCGGTCAAAAAGCCCAGCGAGCCCAGGTTGATCCCCAGGATCGGCTTTTGCCGCTGCCCCATCAAATGGACCGAGCGCAAGATGGTGCCGTCGCCGCCCAGGGCCAAAAGCAGCTCGCAGTTAGCGGCCACTTCGCTGTCGGCCGCGCACTGGCAGCCTTCCAGCTTGATGCCCTGCTCGATGATGGGCGCGATGCCGTGGTCCTTAAGCCAGGCCGAAAGTTCCCGGATCACGTTCTCGGCCCCGGGCCGCTGGCGGTTGTAGATTATTCCCCAGGTTTTCATGTTTGTTCCTTTTTATTTAACCACAAAAAGCACAAAGAACACAAAATTATTTTACCGCAGTACTATCAATTATAATCTCGTCACCGGCTATATTTCGTATTTTCATTTTGAACTTATTGGTATTAAGAACATATTTAGCCTTAATTTTTTCTTTTATGCCAGCCTTGTCTTCCAAGTCAAGATTGCTTATCCAAACGCCATCTTCCCTCAAGGTAGTATCAAACTGTACGGATTCAATCAACTCAAGTCCGTTTTTACTTAGCTTGATAGGCGTGAATTTCTTTCCCCCACCGGTTTCATTTTCTTCATCAATAAGATCATCGTTCTTTTTTGGTTTGGCATTATAATCGTCAATCTTGTTCTTCAAATAACTACTAAAATAGCTATTTATTTTAACACTGTATTTTGCGCCATCTTTTACCATTTCAACATCAGCATTATCGGGTGTAAACAATGTCTCGCTCTTTGACCCAAGTATAGTGTTAAGATCAATCACTTCAACCTTTAAATCGGTTTTTCTCTTACGTCTTATTTCCTTATCAACATATTCCTGATCTATTTCAAGGTCTTTATGCGCATAAATAATCTTTATGCCTTCTATTTCATTGCTTGAATCCTGCAACTGATAGATTTCTTCCAATATTATATCCAACAATTCTTTGGTTAATCTTTCATGCAAACCTATAAATTTAACCGGAGCATAGCTCCCGTTTTTACCTACAATGCCACCATCCCAAAATTCGCCAAGCTGCAATTCTGTTTTTGTTTTAAAACCATCAATTAAACTGAATAATTTAGCTGTTGTCTGCGCTGGGTTTCTAAATAACTTAACTCCGTCATTTACTTTTATAATATCAAAATCTGCTTTGTCTTCAACCAATCTATCACGTGTTGTCTGTATTGAATTTATACCTATATCGCAGCCAATATATTTCCTATCCATACTTGCAGCAACGGAAACTGCTGTACCACTACCATTAAACAAATCGGCAACTATCATACCCTTAGTAGTAGCAATATCAACCAACAATTCAATTAGACCTTCTGGTTTTTGCGTATTATATTCTACTCTTTCTTTTGACAAATTCAATACAGGTCTAGTATTGTATTCTTTCAGGCTACCATCTTCCAAAACTCTACAAATTACACCTTCCATTACATCTCTTAATAACGTATCTACATAGTAATTCCCGTTTTCATCGACTTTGGAACCCATAAAAGGTTTTTCTAAATATTGTCTCTCCATTATAGAATTTATGACAACTTCTTTTTCATTGTTATTGTTATTTGAATATAAAAATATAATATCGTGTTTGCGGGGCAAAGATGATTCTTTAGAGGCACCTCCACTTCTATAACTCCAGATAATATCATTTATAAAATTTTCCTCGCCGAATATTTCATCCATTAATATTTTTACATAATGACCAATATGCCAATCTAAATGGACGTATATACAAGATTTTGCCGACATGACTTCACGTATTGCAAGGAGCCTTTCGTAAAGCCAATTTAAATAATCTTCTTTTTGCCAAATATCACTGTATAATATCTCTTCTCCAATACTTGAATCGTCATTTTTTATATTTTCTGCATCGCCATTACGTAAGAATATTTTTTTAGAGTAATTTGCCCCGCTGGCAAATGGCGGGTCAATGTAAACCAAATCCACTTTTATATTCTTTGACTTTAAATAAGCACAGGCCGATAGGCAGTCCCCATGAATTAAAAGATTTCTAAAATCCGGGTTCAAATCTGATTCGGCATTGAGCTGTTTTGGCTTTTTGCTGCGCACTTCTTCAACCAGGTTGGTTTCAAACAGCTCTACCGTATCCGGAAAACGGCGGTCGTTGAAATTCAATATTGCCTGGCCCTTTGCGGGAGCTATGTTATATTTAATGACCTTTTTCATGGGTTTGCCTTATAAATTATTAATTATTTCTCTTACTTTTGCCAGATGTTTTTTAAAGTCGTTTTTCCCTTCATCCACGAAACAAGCAAACTTAAAATTGGGGTTATGGGCTAAAAATGTCTCGTTTACGAATTTTTCTTTCCGTTTAAAATCGTCGTTGTAGTAAGTGCTTCCCTTTGTTTCAATGATCAAAACCTCATCTATTTCGCCCTTTTCTGTTTTACTTTTATATTTTTTACCTTCCTTGCGCTTAACAATAAGAAAGTCAGGTGTATATTCCCCAAAATCTGTCTTTATCCAGAAATTCTGCAGTTTTAAATCTTTGTACCCGTTATAATAAACTTCCAGATCTTTTAGTTCGGATAATTTAAGCAATTCCAGCAGGGCATTTCTTTCATAATCTGAATCCAGGCGGTAAGGCATGTAATTAAAACTTATATCTTGCGAGTCAAGACCAGCATCTTCCATATCTTCCTCAATACGGTTCGGCCTCTTGTTTATTTTATCTATGTCCTCCAGTTTTATTTTGGGTAGAAATTTACCGCTTCCATAAAATATTGCAGGGTCAATTATGTTCCACTCTAACAATTCGATCTCGGCGTCTTCTTTAATTACATCAATTTTATAAGTATATTCGGCCATTAGAAACCCGGCAACTATCTTAATGATATCATATATTTCCAAATGCGGATGGTTAATGACCCATGCTTTGTTTTCTTTTATTTGGCGGTAAATCTCTTGTAGTTCTTTTTCAAAACTGCTTATAAGTTCTTTTTCCTGGTATTTGCCATAACAAGCCTTTGTCAAATCATATATGAAATCAATAAATTCATAATGCCATTGCTCATCAGAGCTATATAAAGCGTTACTTTCTGAAACCAATCCGCCACGACCGATGGTGGCTGTGGTGGTGGTGGCTTGGTATTTATATTTATCAATTATACCCTTGAATGAAAAGTTGTTTAACTGTTCATTTGGATTTCCCTTTTGTTCTTTTTTTACAATTTCAAACTTCTTGTACACCTGGCAATATTTTAGCTTGCCAAGTTTCGGCTTTTTAATTATTACGTTTATTAACGGCTCTTGTTTATATTTAAGATCAGCAATAGACAGGTTGTAATTTTCTTTAAGCTCATGGTCCAAGGTGTTATAGTTGTTTTCTTCAAGAAAAATCAAAGCTGTTTCTTTGGAAGCGTCTTTAACCTCACGCAAACACCGGCAGGTGGTTTGCAGAACAAAATTTTTGGTTGTTTTAAGCCGGGGTAGCGCTACTGCCGTCAAGCTTCGGCAGTCCCAACCTTCGGCGCCAACCGCCACTAAAAGTACGACACGCTTTTTAGAATACGATTTATCAAGATTATTGAAGATGGCAAGGCTCTCTTTGGGCAGTTTATATATTTTATCTTCCTTTTTTACCTCCGAATAATACCTGAATATTTCTTCTTCTTTGCCCGGCCTGTTTTTTTGGTACCATTCCTGTACTACCGGCAGAATGTTTTCATTTAGGGTTTTTATCGACGGGCAGTAAAAGGCAATTTTGCTTTTTGTTTTATCGTAATAGGTAATGTCATGGCTTTTAAAGAATTCGTTAAGAGCCTCATTTATAAAAGCCTTTTCTTTTACCTCTTTAACGCCATTAACTATTGGTATTTTTAGGAATTTTCCGATACCATCGGCCAACGAATAGTGATAAACAATGTCTTGTATTTGATTAAGCCGGATAGTCAGATCTTTTTGGATGACTTGATTTTTAACATATGGCGTGCCTGAAAGGCCTATCGCTGAAACAACTTTTTTATGCTGGTTTAAAATATTTACCGCATTACGTAGTTTTTTTTCATCGCTATCGCTGGCCTTATAAGTGTGGTGAACCTCGTCAAGAAAAACACCCAAAAACGGAAGATGCGAAAGCTTCTCGCGTAATTCATTTATTTTTATAATCTCGTCGGCTTTCTTTGGATCATAAAAAATGCTGGCTGGATCGGTTATAATTTTGTCTTTATCTTCATATTTTTCAAGCACAACCTTTTCGGCATTGGTAATAAATACCAAACCAAAATCTTTGGTTTGTGTTATCCCGTTAACCTTTTCAAGATTAGGATTATTGCCGTGCAATTTATCTTTACGCTTTGAGGCCAAACTGTCAAGTATTTCAAAATGTACAATGATCTTTAACCGTTCTGCCTCATTTGCCGGCAAAACCCATTCCGGTTCAAAGTTTTTAATAGTTTGAAGAGATGGCAAAATGGCTGTCTTTGCTGCTTGTGGTGCAAAAACAACAAAATTATGGGCAAATCTTTTGTCGGTTTTATTTAAGAGGGCAAAGAATAAATCTAAATATATAAAAGCAGCTATCAGATACGTTTTTCCGGCACCCATTGGCAAGCTGTAAAGATAATTGGGATACTCATAATTATGTAAAAGTTCTTCCAGTACTTGGTCCCAATCATACTTTACACTTTGCGGGTCATTTGCTAATTTCTTTTGAAAATTATCCAGACCGTTTTCCAAAGCAAATTGATTTAAAAATTGGGTCACATAGTTGTTGCCAAAAGTATAATAGTTATCCAAGCCCTTTGCTGTTTCTTCATCATAAATCAATCCCTGCCTGACAATATCGGAAAGCTTTTGGTTATTACCAACAAATTTAAGCCATAGATATACTTCAATGGCTTCTTTTTGCGGTATACGCAGGTAACTCTCGTTTTCAATGTGCTTCAATATGCCGCCAATAACAGATTGGTTATTGGAAAGCTCTTGAGCTACCCAATTCTTTGTTTTATGTGCTATGAGTTGATAAATTGAAAGCATGATTTTATTAACGATTTGAAATATTAATTTGCATTACTGCATTAGTGCCTGTGTGATAATATCCGTTTGAATTCGCGTAAATCGTTCGACTGAGCGTTAGCCGAAGTCCGCGTCCCATCCGTTGAATCAGTTAAGTTCCGCCTCTGCCATCTGCACCACCTTCTGCACCGCATCATCCAACCTGGTGTTCAGCCGGGCTCCGGCCGCCGAGACATGCCCCCCGCCGCCGAACTTGCTTGCCAACTGGTTGACGTCCACCCGGCCCTTGGCCCGGAACGAGACCCGGATGATGCCATTGCCCTGCTCCTTGAACAGGATGGCTACCTCGGCCCCCTTTACCGCCAGGGCGTATTTCACGAACTCCTCGCTTTCGGACAGGTCAAACTGGTATTTTTTGATCAGGTCCTGGGTCAAAGCCATGTAGGCCAGCCGGCCTTTGGCCCCGGTTTTAAGACGGCTCAACAACTCGCCCAGTATCTTCAGCTGATTCAGGGGCTGCTGGTAATACAACTGCTCGGCCACGTCGCCTATTTTAGCGCCATAGTCGGATAAAAGTCCGGCCGCCCGCAGGGTGTCGGCCGAAGTGCTGGAATAGCGGAAACCCCCGGTGTCGGCCATCATCCCGGTCAAAATGATCTGGGCCTGTTCCGGGGTGGGCTTGACCCTTAACTTCTGGGCCAGCCTAAACACCAGCTCGCAGGTGGACGAGGCTTCGGAATCGACGTAGTGGAAATGCCCGTAAAGATTGTTGGAGACGTGATGGTCAATGTTGATGATCTCCATGGTGGCCGGCGTGATGATGTCCGCCGCCTTTCCTATCCGGTCGATGTTGGCGCAGTCCAGCACCACGGCGCAGCTGGCGTTCTGGGGGACTATCTCGTTCTTGATGGATTCCCAGCCCGGCAAAAAGCGGTAACGGCCCGGCACCGGGTCCTGGTTCACGATCGCCACCTGCTTGTTGAGAGATTTAAGGATCGAGGCCAGGGCCAGTTGTGATGCGATGTTGTCGCCGTCTGGGTTGTAGTGACTGGTTAAAAGAAAGCGGCGATGCCTGACCAGGGCTTCCGATACGTCATTGATCGCCATCGGGCTTCTTCTCCTGGGCTATCTGGTTCAACAGATGGTCTATCTTGTCTCCCTGGGCTATGGACTCGTCTATCCGGAAATCGAAATCCGGGCAGTTGCGTAGGCGCAGGCGCTGCCCCAGTTCCCGCCGGATGTAGCCCTTGGCGCTTTTCAGGCCCTTCAGGGTCTCCTTTTGTTTGGCCGGGTCGCCGTAGATGCTGATGAACACCTTGGCAAATCGCAGGTCGTCGGCCAGTTCCACATCAGTGACCGTCACAAAGCCCAGCCGGGGATCCTTCAGCTGGCCGACGATGATCCCGGACAGTTCCCGCTTCATCTGCTGGCCCACCTGGCTTGATCGTTTGAATGACATGGCTGCTCCTTTATCACCTTACCTCTCATTTTACCACTTTTTAGGGGTAATCCAAGCAAAAAATAAGCCCTTAAATTTACCTTGAGACGAAGTGTGAATAATACCTATTTCTCACTTAGCAAAACTTCATTCATAGCACCGGTTCGATAACCTAACATATCAAATGCAACATATATAAAACCCGTGGCGTGGCATATTTTAAGCAACGACTCCCGCGCTTCCCAGGCCCGGCCCATTTCCACCGGACAGAATTCCAGCCGGGCCAGGTTGCCGTGGCTTCGCACCCTGAAAAGGGTGAAGCCCAGATTCCTGATGCTTTTCTCGGCCTCCGCCACCCGGTCCAACTTTTGTCTAGTTATTTCCTCCCCATAAGGAAAGCGCGAGGCCAGGCAAGCATAGGGCGGCTTTTCGGCAGTGGTTAGCCCTAAACTTCTGGACAGTTCACGTATTTCGGGCTTGGTAAGGCCGGATAGGCATAGCGGGGAGATAATCCCCTGTTCTTCAATTGCCCGGCGGCCCGGGCGGTAGTCGTTCTGGTCATCGGCGTTTGATCCGTCAAAGACCGCCTCACAGCCCTCCTTTTCCGCTATCTGCCGTATCTTCAGAAAAAGTTCCCTCTTGCAATGGTAGCAGCGGTCGGGCGGGTTCCGCCGAAAGCCCGGGATATCCAGTTCTTCCGACACGATTACGAGGTGCTCCATGCCCAGTCCGGCCGCCAGTTTCCTGGCATCTTCCAGTTCATGGGCGGGATAGGTAGACGAGGAGGCGGTCACCAGAAGGACCTTCCCCTTCAGGATATCCCGGCATATTCTGGCCAGAAAGGTGCTGTCCACTCCGCCGGAAAAGGCGATCACGGCGGAGTCAAATTGCGCAATGACCCCTTTTAATTTATTTTCTTTTTCCTGCAGATTCATAAAACAGATATCAGGCGTTGTCGGCAATAAAATCGATGATCCCACCGCCGATGACTAGCTCGTTATCATAGAACACCGCCGATTGGCCGGGGGTGACGGCCACCTGTGGCATATTGAATATTACCCTGGCCGAACCGTTTTCTTGGGGAAACACCTCAGCCTCGGCGCTTTGGTGGGCTGAATGTATCTTGATCTGAAGGTGCATCGGGCCAGTCGGCTTATTTAAGGTTATCCAGTTTATGTTATTCACCAGGCAATCCTGGCTGCGGAGATCGTTTTTAACGCCAACTATCACCCGATTATTCCCGGGGTCCAGGGATACCACGTACAATGGTTCGGAATGGATTATACCCAGTCCCTTGGGTTGGCCAAGGGTATAGTTCTAAAAGCCGTTGTGTGTTCCCAGTATCTTCCCGCTTTTATCAACAATGTCGCCCGGTTTGTCGTCGGTCCCCAGCAGATCCTTATAATCGCCGCTGTGGAGTGCCACGGGCAAAGCCCGTGGCACTCAGCCGTAGGTAGCCATTGGCTACTTGCGCCACCGCCATAGCTACGGCGCACGAGGAAGCCGCAATAAAAGCGAAGGCGGTCGGCGAAGTAGGCCCGGCTCCATGCTTCGGCGGGTAAAAATCCTGGCTTTCCGCCTTTTTCTCTGCGAAAAGGTCGGCCTTTTTGGCAACCTTGCGGACATCATCCTTCAGATAATTTCCCAGAGGAAACATCAAGCCGGACAATTGCTGCTGGGACAAACGGTATAAGAAATAAATAAGACTGATCCTTTTGGGGGGTCATGCCCTTTTTTAAGAAGGAAGCGACCGGTTTTAGGGTCCTGTTTGACCCTGGCATAATGTCCGGTGGCGAATTTGTCGAACTCAATCCCGGCACACCGGGCCAGCGCCGGAAGCAGGTCAAGTTTGATGGATTGGTTGCATCTGACGCAGGGATTGGGGGTCCGGCTCGACAGGTATTCCGCTTTAAAATAGTCCGGAACGACCGCCCCGTATTCCTCGGCCAGCTTGAAAATATGGCAGGGTATCCCCAGCAACTTGCAGACCCTTTGGGCCTCGGCGATGCCTTCTTTTTCGTTGGGACCGTAACAGACGTTACGGGCGGCGGAAGTTTCCCCGCTGTCCCACAGCGACATACAAACGCCGTTCACGTCAAAGCCTTGTTCCATAAGCAGGTAAGCGGCCACTGACGAATCTACCCCGCCGCTCATCCCCACTGCGACCTTGATTTTATCAACCATATATTCACAAACCCAAATAACGTGAATAAAAGGAACGGGCAATGGCTTTATCTTCGGTTCCCCGGATCATGGCCCCACCGCCCTTAAAAAGACTCATTTCCATGTCGCCAACCCGGAACACCAGCATTTCTTTGTCGGAATGGACGGTGCCGACCGCGGCCAATGTCTGGGCCAACGTCGGAAGGTCAAAATCAACCTGACGGGCCGGCTGGATAAGGATCATATTGCGGCCGCACAATTTTGTTACAATATCTTCGGCCAGCGGAGAAAGGTAATCGAAACATTTTTGAACGCAACAGGGACAGGATTCGTTACGCGGAATTTCAATCTGACTATATCGCCCGCTCCAACAGTCATACTGTATCAGTTCCGTTTTCAGTTCATTGCCTAAAAGGATTTTTGCCGCTTGAGCCACAGCTATGGAAGCTATGATGCTTACCGCTGGTCCGAAAACTCCGACCAAATCGCAGGTCTCCATTACCTGCGGCTGCGTTTGCGCTGGCAACAGGCACCGCAAACAGGGGCCTTGAGGTATCACCGGCAGGGACACCCCGGTGGTGCCGACGACGCCGCAATAAACCCAGGGAATGCCGTGTTTGACGCAAGCGTCGTTGATGGCCAGCCGGGTGTTAAAATTATCGGTCCCGTCTAAGATTATGCTACAGTCTTTCACCGCCTGCTCCATGGTGCTTCCCCGGATGTCAGCCAGGGTAGAAACAATTTCTATTTCGCGGTTGATCTTCCGCAATTTTTCGGCCGCAACTTCGGCCTTGTAACGCCCGATGTCCGATTCATCGTACAACACCTGACGTTGCAAATTGGAAAGCTCCACCACATCCCGGTCTATCAATTTGATATACCCCACACCCATCCGGGCCAGCAAATTCGCCATTACCGTGCCCAAAGCTCCGCACCCAATGACGGCAGCCCGGCTGAAGGCCAAGCGTTTCTGGCCTTCCTGTCCGATTTCGGGAAGCATTTCCTGACGAGAGTAACGGCCGTTCATGATTCTGCCTTTGTTTCGCTGTGAAGAAAAATGCTTTGCTTGGAATCCTGCCAATAGTGGAAAACTCTAGCCTGCGGCGTTTTATCGCCCCCGGTATATTCTTCCATTTTCTGCAACGCCAGCTTTAGAGCTTCCGCTTCAAACCACACTGTAGGGCCGGCAAAATTTTCCGGTACCAACAAGTGTTCCCGGCCTTGAAACAACCTTTGCAGCATCCCGCATTCCCCCTCGTTCCGGGCCACGATGATCTTATGGCCTTCGCCGGTGCGGAAATGGCGGCCTACTTTAAGCCGGGCCACATCGTCGGCATTGATGTCTTTCCGGTGTTTTATAAATTCCTGCAGTCTTTCCGAAAATATCGGATCGGTCAGCAAACAACCACCTGCCGGACAGGGATAATCATTGATATTAAACTGCCGGGCCAAGCCGATTTGAGTCTTGCGAGAACGCCCGGCCACGGCCAGCAGCCGGGAACGATCCACCAGGCCATCGCGTTCGGGCTGTGTCTCGGGAAGAATTTGAGCCGAAAGAGGCCGCAAAATGCGGCCCGCCATTCCGGATTCGCGGTCTATCAACTCCAAAGCCCGGCGGCGCTGTGACATTGGTCGCTGGCCGACGACTTCTCCGGTAAAAAGAAATGCCGCGCCGATTTTTTCCATGTATTGTGCGGCCTTACGGAGTTTCAGTATCCGGCAGTCCAGGCAGGGATTCATGCCCCGGCCATAGCCATGCTTGGGATTTAGTATCATCGCCAGGTATTCCTCGCCCAACGGCACCTGACGCAACGGAATATTTCCCAATTTCCTGGCGGCCTGCACTGCGGCATCGCACCCGGCCGACTTTGGCGTGCATCGGCAAAACGGGGAGGTGAAATTGATGGCGTGGACCTCTATCCCCTGGTCCAGCAAAAGTTTTATTGCCAGAGTGCTGTCTAACCCGCCGGATAAAAGCCCAACCGCTTTGACGCCTTTTTTCATATTCGTTTTTTTCAATTTCGTTTTGATCGATTACATAATGTTCCCGGTTCCCTCGACCAATTTAAATCTTTTTTGTTGCCCTAACAGTCTAATATACAAAACCCTGCTCTAAAATCCGATAGACTTTTTGACTGATCTCTATCGTTCTCTTGTTGATTATATCATATTTTAAGCGAGATTTATAGGCAGAAAACGAATTTAACCGGATCGCCAATCTGCTTCGGCACAATTCGCGCCTACTATTGATTACGGTAAAAATTAACATACCATAAGGTACTCTTACAACAATCAATTAAACTTCATGGAGAAATCAATGCGTTATGGAAAAAAGGCGGTTTTATTATTGCTGCCGCTGATATTGATCACTATCCCTGTTTTGGCACAGCACGACTGCACAAACTGCCCCGATAAGTCCGCTGGATGCTGCGTAGTTCTCACTGAAAAACTATCGGTCCAAATGCAGTAAAATTAAGGTTTTTCCTACCATTGGCAGCGCGAATGTGATATAATTAAGCATGATACCCCACAAAACAAAATTTGTCAACCCGGATGCCCAGCAGAATATTAAAAACAGGACACTGCAGACCTTCTCGGCTCTGAAGCACCGCAACTTCCGCCTTTTCTGGACCGGACAGCTCATCTCGCTGATCGGCACCTGGATGCAGACCGTAGCCCAGGGCTGGTTAGTGCTGCAACTGACCAACTCGGCCTTTCTGCTGGGGGCGGTCAACGCCATCGGATCGGTGCCGGTGCTTTTGTTCGCCCTGCCGGGCGGGGTGATCGCCGACCGGCTGGAAAAACGGAAGATCCTGCTTTTTACCCAGATCGTGGCCATGTCCCTGGCCTTCATCCTGGCGGCTTTGACCCACCTGCACAATACCGGGGTCCTGGTGCTGAAGGTCTGGTACGTGGCGGCCATAGCGGCGGTGGGCGGTTCGGTCTTCGCCCTAGACGTTCCGGCCCGGCAGTCATTCTTCATAGAGATGGTGGGCAAGAAGGACC
This sequence comes from candidate division TA06 bacterium, assembly GCA_016208585.1. Lineage (NCBI taxonomy): Bacteria > candidate division TA06 bacterium. The sequence goes on from JACQXR010000138.1 coordinate 21,787, forward strand.
TGCTCAACGCCATTGCCCTCAACTCGGCCATCTTCAATGCCGCCCGCATCGTAGGGCCGGCCCTGGCCGGGATTCTGATCGGAGTGGTGGGAACCGCGAGCTGTTTTTTTCTGAACGGCCTTAGCTTTGTGGCCGTGATCATCGGGCTATTGCTGATCAGGATAGACGCCCCGGCCATAAAAAAATCAGACTCCCCCTGGGACGACATGAAACAGGGGCTTAGGTATGCCTGGAATTACAAGGCGGTGCGGGCCCTGGTCCTGATCGTGGCCCTGTTCAGCATTTTCGGCATGCCCTACGTGGTGCTGATGCCGATCTTTGCCCGGGACATCCTGAACAAAGGAGCCGGCGGCCTGGGTTTTTTGATGGCTGCCACCGGCAGCGGAGCCCTGGTTGGATCGTTGGTCCTGGCCTCTTTCAGCCAGATCCAAAAAAAAGGGATTCTGGTCTTCTGGGCCGGAATAATTTTTTCCCTGGCCACTTTGGTTTTTTCCTTGTCCCGCAATTACGTCCTTTCGCTGGCTATTCTGCCGCTGGTGGGACTGTCCATGGTCAGCCAGGTGGCCACGGTTAACACCATGATCCAAAGTACGGTCAGCGACCAGATGCGGGGCCGGGTGATGGGAGTGTTCACCATGATGTTCATGGGGATGATGCCCTTCGGCAGTTTCATCGCCGGGTCCATCGCGGCGCGCTGGGGCGCCCCGTTCGCCCTGCAACTGGGGGCGGGGATATGCTTTTGCGCCACGGTCATAATCTATAAACTGGTGCCGGATCTCTGGCGGATGTGATAACGGGGAACGATTAGCCACAGAGACGCAGGCAGAGAGCAAAAATATAATTTAGGAAGAAAGATGGAATAGCAGAACAAGCCTTTGTCAAAAGAGAAATGGCAGGAACTGCGGGAAGAGCTTTTCGCCCTGCTGGACATCACCTACGACTACAGCGCCAACGTGGCCACCCTGGAGCAGATCAACGTCCGCAAGCATGAGGGAGGAGAGCGAGGCCCAGTTCACCAAGCGCTCTCACGACGTCTACCACAAGCGGTTTAAGGAGGTCAAGGCCAACAGCTACGACCGGGTGGTGAGGCTGGTGGGATACGTCAAGCGGCTGGGCCTGCCGAAGGAACTTTGGCCCAAGGAGATGGAGATCGGCGGGGCCAAGCCCGGCAAGGAGTAATCGCAGTCAACGAAGTAAGGGCGACCGGCCGGTCGCCCCAACAGATAGTGAGACAATAGGAATCAATGAAAAACCAAAGATCGCCATCATCTTCACCGGCGGCACCATCGCCATGAAATCCAGCGAACAAAAGGGCGGGGCCGGGCCGGCCTTAAAGGGAAAAGACCTGATCACACAGGCGCCGGATATCGCCAAGATTGCCGCAGTTACTGTCCACGACTTTGGGTAGTACCCCGGCCCGCACCTGACCCCGGTGTTGATGCTCAAGTTGTCGCGTCTTGTTAAAAAATAATTATGAAGGCCTTGCTCAAAATATCGTAAAAAGTAATGGATACAGTATCGATGAAATATGGGTCCAATCGGGACCAGATGAAAATGTAAAACATGACTTGGTTTATCCAAAGACTTAATAGGTATGATGGAAAAATATGAAATATTAAATGCGGAGTTGTTAACAAAACTCCAATCTATCGTCGGGGAAAAATACCTGATAACCCTGGACGACGACAAGGAGCCCTATTCCCACGACGAGACCCTGAACCAGAAATTCATGCCGGCGGCGGTGGTCAAACCCGGCAACACATCTGAGGTCTCGGCCCTAATGAAACTGGCCAGTTCCGAAAAGATTCCGGTCACCCCCCGGGGCGCCGGCACCGGCCTGTCCGGCGGGGCCCTGCCGGTGTGCGGAGGAATAGCGCTTTCGCTGGAGCGGCTGAACCGGATACTGGAGATCGACCAGGAGAACCTGATGGTGGTCACCCAGCCGGCGGTGATCACCCAAACCCTCCAAAACGCGGTGGAAGAAAAGGGACTGTTCTACCCACCCGACCCGGCCAGCCTGGATTCCTGTTCCATCGGGGGTAACGTCGCCGAGAACGCCGGCGGCCCCAGGGCCTTCAAATACGGGGTCACCCGGCACTACCTGTGCGGGCTGGAAGTGGTCTGGCCCAACGGGGAGGTCTCGCGGCTGGGAGGAAAGACCATCAAGAACGTTTCGGGCTACGATCTGATGCACCTGATCTGTGGGTCCGAAGGGACGTTGGCGGTGATTACCGAGATCACCTTAAGGCTGGTTCCCAGGCCCAAACTGCAGACAGATCTGTTGATACCGTTTCCCTCCATCGCCCTGGCGGCCAAAGCCACCGAAGAGATCATCAGGCAGCGGATAGTCCCGGCCGCTATGGAGTTCATGGAGAAGAAGGCGGTGCGAGCGGCCGAGGAGTTCTTAAAAAAGCGGGCGCCCTTCCGCGAGGCCGAGGCCCATCTGCTGGTCCAGCTGGACGGGGACAAGCCGGAGGAACTGCGGGAGCAGTACGAGCGGATCGGCGAGATAGTCTCCAGGTACGAAGCCCTGGACGTGTTGGTGGCCGAGGACCGGCCCTCGCAGGACCGGCTATGGGAGATGCGCCGGTCCCTGTCCGAAGCCTTGACCCAGAAAAGCCCGGTGCGGGAGCGCGAAGACGTGGTGGTGCCCAAGTCCAAGATCCCCGAGCTTTTTGACCGGATGGAGCAGCTCTCCAAAAAATACGGCACCGAGATCGTATCCTTCGGGCACATCGGCGACGGCAACGTCCACGTCAATATCTTAAAACAAAATACCGATGACGATTCCTGGAATCATGCCCTGCCCCTGCTGTTGGAGGAGATGTTCAAAATGGTGGTATCCCTGGGAGGAACCATTTCGGGCGAGCACGGCATCGGCTATGTCAAGAAAGAGTTCCTGCCTCTGGCGGTGGATGCTCCGGCCCTGGCCATGATGAAGGCGATCAAGCGAACGGTAGACCCCCAGGACATACTGAATCCCGAGAAGATATTTCCCTGAGGTTACTTCCCGCTAAACACCCCGCTACATCGGGGCAAGCTGCGAAAAACGCAAAACGGCGCGGAAAATATCTTTGTACGGATTCTATTTACGGACCATTCATAAATTCAGTGTTTCAGTGGTAAAGAAGAGACTTTCTTATGAAAGATAAAATTAAGATACCCGAATCGGCCATCCCGCCGGCTGTCCCTCTACCACCGGCACCTGGCCAGCCTGCAGTCTTTTGGGGTGGAGACCATCTCCTCGCGCGAGATCGCCACGGTCTACGGGCTGGCGCCGTTTCAGGTGCGCAAGGACCTTTCCTACTTCGGCGCCTTCGGGCGGCGGGGCCGGGGCTATTCGGTCATCCGGCTCAAGGAGAAGATCGGGAAGATCCTGGGGCTGGACAAGGTCTGGGACAAGGTCTGGGCCATGGCCCTGGTCGGGGCCGGCAACATCGGGATGGCGGTCTTCCGTTACCAGGAACCGCGCAGCCAGGGCTTTAAGATTGCGGCGGTGTTTGACTCCGATCCCAAAAAGATCGGCAAAAAATTAGAGAGCGGAGTGGTGATAAAAGCGCTGGACCAGATCCCGTCCGAGGTCCAGAAACTGGGGATCAAACTGGGGGCGCTGGCGGTTCCTTTGAAGGCGGCCCAGGCCGCGGTCGATTCATTGGCGGCGGCCGGGGTCAAGGCCATCTTGTGCTTCCCCAGCGGGCAGATCAATGTTCCAAAAGACGTGGCGGTGAAGCGGGTGAACCTGGGGGTGGACCTGGAAACCCTGAGCTATTTCCTAGCTAACCGGTAACGTAACAAGGAACGGATGTTTGGGAACAGATGATAGGGATTTGATTATAGGGTATAGATAATTGGGATAGGATATTTGCGATATTCAACAGTAAACAGAAAACGGTAAACTTCACACCGTAAACATATATTTTTTGGAGAACTTCACAGCATGCAACAGCACATCGTGGTGATCGGCGGAGGGCCGGCCGGGTACGTGGGGGCCATCAGGGCCGCCCAGCTGGGGGCCAAAGTCACTTTGATCGAAAAGGAAACCCTGGGCGGCACCTGCCTGAACGTGGGCTGCATACCCACCAAGGCCCTGCTGGCCTCGGCCGCGGTCTACAGCCATTTTAAATCGGCCGGGCAGTTCGGGTTGAAAGCGGACAATTTCAGCTTCGATTGGAGTGCCGTCCAGAAGCGCAAGGAACGGGTGGTCAAAAAGTCCACCGCCGGGGTGGGGCTGCTCCTGAAAGCCAGATCGGTGGAGGTCATTACCGGCCGGGCAAAATTGCTTCCCGTCAAAAAAGTTATGGTCACGGAAAATACCGGAGCACAGCAGACCCTAGAGCCCGACCAGATACTAATCGCCACCGGCTCGGAACCGGTCGCACTTAACATTCCCGGCTCCTCCCTGCCCGGAGTGGTGGACAGCACCGGAGCATTGTCTCTGCCCCAGGTCCCCCAAGACTTCCTGATTATCGGCGGCGGGGTGATAGGCTGCGAGATGGCCGACATCTATTCCGCCTTCGGTTCCAGGGTCACCATCGTGGAGATGATGCCCCAGATCATTCCCGGCGAGGACGCCGAGGCGGCCGGAGTGCTGCACCAGGCTCTTTCCAAGCACGGGGTGGACATTCATCTTGAAGCCAAGGTGGAAGAGATCAAGCAGGCCGGACAAGGTTTGTCAGTGACGGTCAAACTGAAAGACGGCCAGGCAAAGGATATCCCGGCCCAAAATGTCCTGGTGAGCGTGGGACGCAAGGCTTCTATCAAGGATATCGGACTGGAGGAGGCCGGGGTGGCCATCGAGCGCAATTTCATCAAAGTGGACGCCCGGATGGAGACCAGCGGCACCGGCATCTATGCGGCCGGAGACTGCACCGGGGGGTGGCTTTTAGCCCACGTGGCCTCGGCCGAGGCCGAAGCGGCGGTGGAGAACATGCTGGGCCATTCGGCCGGGCTGGATTACGCCGGCGTGCCCCGCTGCGTTTACACCCATCCCGAGATTGCCTCGGTGGGGATCCTGGAGCGGCCGGAGAACAAAGAGGACATTCTGGCGGGCAAGTTTCCCTTTTCGGCCAGCGGCAAGGCCAGCTGCCTGGGCCAGCCCGAAGGCTTTGTGAAGGTGATCGCCGACAAGCTTTCCCACGAAATAATCGGCGGGGTGATAGCCGGGCCCCAGGCTACCGAACTGATCGCCGAACTGAGCCTGGCGGTAAGCTCCAAACTGAAGTTGGAGGAGTTGATCTCCGCCATCCACGCCCACCCCACCCTGCACGAATCGGTGCGCGAGGCCGCCCTGCAGGCTTTGGGCCGGGCTATACACTTGCCGTAAGGGGGCAAATTCTATTGCCGAAGGCAGGATTTACATGATTTCGCAACCGAATCATCCATGAAATTATTTTTCAACAAATATCCGAACGGAATAAGAAAAACGGAATGAGAAGAACCAAATAGAAGAGTCAATTCGTTCGATGAGTCAATTCGTTCGACCTGAATAAGGTTTCGACCTGAATTCGACCTGACTTACTAATGGAAGTGAATATTAGTAGACATTCCTATTTCTTCCCAATCCAATATATTTAGCGTATTCGCGTGTTTTGGTGGGGGAAAAGTCATCTACTATTATACGCTCTGAGTAATAAGGTTGAAAATAGTTTAAAATAGTTTTTGACAAATACCGTAAAAAGTGTTATTTTTACCATGCCAGACAGTATCCGCGTGAAGTCCTGCCCTTAACGATATCATAAATATTGGGTGGTGAGAACGTTGAAAATAACAAAAAGCCTTAATGTCTCCGGTAAAGAAACGCGGACAGTGGGGCTTTTTGTTTTACCATATTTTAAAAACTTTAAAAGGAGCTAAAGCCAATGATTACCGCCATCAGCAAACCGGAGCTTATAGCTATCGGGTCCCGTTACCGCGCCGATTACCTGGCGGAACAAGCGGGCTACACTATGGGCATAGCCGATGCCGAGGGCGCGGCCTTAACGGTTCTTTTGCCCAAAGGATATTTACCCGAGGTGAAAGCCGCCGGGGAACAGGTGACCAATGCCATGAAAGACAAGGCGCTTTTGCAAGCCGAAACCAAGGACGCCACCAGGTCGCAAAACGACGCCCTGCGCCGGGCCAAGATCTGGCGGAGAAAGGCGTCCAGGCGGGCATTGCGGGCCAGGCGGATGGGCGAAAAAATACCCGACGGCCTGATCAGGATTTCCCAGGCCCGCAATGTTCCGGCCATTGCCGGGCAGTTGGAGGCCATGACCAAATTGCTGGAATCGGTCTTAAAGAAAATGCCGGGGACAGATACCGCCAAGCTGCTGGCCGAGGGCAAAGCGATAGCAACAGTCCTTAAAACGGCCGACGCCGAACAAGAGGTAAAACGATTGCAGGCCTTGCCTAATGCGGTAAAGGAGTTCTACCGGTTAAAAGGGATTTTATACGTGGGGCTTAAGGTGATCAACGACGCCGGGCTGGAGTTGTACGCCGATGATCCGGCCAAGGCCGGCAAATTCAATCTTTCCATACTTTACCGCAAAGCGGCAGCCAGAAAGCCTAAGGCGGAAGCTGCCAAATGAAGCGCGGATAAGAATATTTGTCCTGCATATTCCGGCAAGTGCCTCCGCTAAAGCTAGCGCCTTCGCCGTAGCTATGGCACTTGAGGATGCCAACAATGAAAGCGTAGGCGAACGGCACTCAAGGAAGCCCAATGAAAAGCGAAAGCGGACGCTTTGACAGAGGCCGCCCAATACGCTGCAAAGGTCAATAAATCTTTGGCAGAGGCCGCCAAATGTATTGCAGAGGGTAATAAATCTCTTGCAAAGTCCGGTATATGTGTTGCAGCACCAGCCAAATGTATTGCAGAGGGCAAATCCCTTGCAAAGGCCGGTAAATGTGTTGCAAGGCTCGGTAAATATATTGCGTCATCAGCCAAAGGTTTTGCAGACGATAAAGTAGTTCCGGTTGTCAAGATAACAAATGGGGCGATATGCCAACATTAGATAGCATGAAACGATGAAACAATAATTCATAAACAGGAGAAATAAAATGTTTAAAAAAGCATTATCCCTTACCTTAGTTGTGGTGGCCGTCTTAGGGCTTACCAACTGCGAAAAAAAGCCCATCACTACAATGGACGACGGCTCTTCTCCGATACCGCCTTGGACAACAAAAATAAAGCTCACCATAAGTAGGATGCCCGTTTTGAATGATACGGCAACTTTAACAATCAAAACATGTTTATATGATGTTGGTTCACTTTTAGATTCAGCTTTTAATTTCTATTGTATTGCACCCCGATTTACATAGAATGGTATTTGCTGTTGATGGCAATCTTTATCGTTATAATCCATATGGCACTAAATACTATAATGATTC